>JAJRPH010000376.1 GCA_024280875.1 Deltaproteobacteria bacterium
CAAGGGCATCAGTGTCCATACGGCTTTTATTGCCTGATGCATCAGGCAATTGTTTATAAATATACATGGTTGATCGCAAGTTATTTGTTGATATAGTGACGCGAAGCGCCATCCAAAAGCTTTTTACGAAGCCATCAATCTTGACCCCATAATTCACAGTAATTTCAGGGAAGGGTTTTTAAAATCGCAATGATAAATCAGGACGCGCTTTCAGCGCATAAGCATAATAATCAGATGACACATCGTTTTGTCACGCTTTTTAATATTTGCATGACAGCAGGTGCATTATCCGCAATATAAATGGACAATACTTCAAGATCGGTTTCGTCAAGGTCGATTCCGCTTTTTTCTAATAACTCAAAAATACAATTGGCGGCATCCATCATACGATCGTAAGCATCGGCTTCTTTTTTAGTAACATGAGACATAGATCGCTACTATTTATCTTTCTTCCCGCGCTGTTTTGGGGTTGCCTTTTTACTCCCGATCTCTTCTGATGTTTCTTTAGGTTTTGTAATTTCTTCATTCGAGGCAGGTCGGGACAATGGCCTTACCGTTTTTAAAATCTTAGTGACTTCAGGTCCGTTTTTAGCGAGAAATACAGAGAGTGCATTTATGGATTCAGCATCCAGTTTGCATTCGAGTTCACCCTTTTTAATAAATTCCGCAAGCTGCTCAGCAGCATCCAGCATTTTATCGTAGGTTTCAGCATCCTTTTTTACAGAAAAAACCTTGTCAAGTTCTACACCATCCCTAACGACAAAAAATTTAGTAATAACAGCCATAATTGAAATTCCTCCTTTTCGACCCTTACAGTTGAATCTTTTCCAACATCCTGCTAAGCGAAGTGCAATAAAAATATTATGCTTTCAGATAACTCGTTTATAACCGTTTGATAAGTCAGGCAAGTTATTTTTTGGTAAAAAGGTGATTCATCACCTTGAAAAGCTTTTTTTTCCGTCAACTGGTCGCCGTTGAGGCGGATTTGGCATGTGCCGCCAAATTCATGGCCCACGATGGCGGGATTTTTTAGTCCCCAGTGATCCAGGAGATAATCCAGCAACTGGTTCTGAATGCCCAGACCTAAGTTATCAGAAGTCTAACCATAAGACTGAAAACAGGCGTAAATAGTTACAAGGTCTTTAATTTTTTTTAAGCCCCTTCGCCAACACCGCCCCGACCATTGCGATCGATTCCGGATCCAGGTAAAACTCTGCATGTTTTTTAAAAAACACATTGCATTTAGCCGGAAACTCATCATCGCCGTCATTAAAGAGCAGTAAAATGGAAATACGCGGCAGCGCATCAAACTGAATCGCTAAATCATATGCAATATCCATTTTCAGTTGAAACCCGCCAAATGATTTACATGCTTTTTTAAGCATCCAGCCGGCCTGCAAAATGTTTCTCAATTGTTTTTTCTGTATCATTTGAAAAAATATTTGAAGATTCCATCACTACCCTCCTTTATGTGTTTAATAGAACTCTGATCATCAATGCCAGGTTAGAGACCTGATGCATTGCCGGAATATACTGGCAAATAATCCAGGAGTCAGAATACAGAAATCAGAAGAATACGATGAATTAATGAAATCACTTATTACTTGAAGAAAAAGTAACCTCATATGAAAGATTCAAAAATATTCCGTAAAAAATACAGGGACTGCCTGCCTCACATCAAAGCGATTGATTTGTCAAAGAAAGTTGAAATCCTTTGCATTCAAAAACAGGATCAGTTATTTATTCTTGATTTTTTCAATCGGCAGATTTCATTTGATGGTCATGATTTTATAGACATTCAGGGATATGAGGTGACAGATGCTGTTAAGATCGTGCTCTGAACCCAACGGTGCCGGGCCGACAGAAAGATTCGCGGAATAGCATAGAAATTCATTCGATTTTATACTTTATTGAATTTCATCAACAATTCCCTTTAACAGGTTGGTAAAATTTGCTGAACTGCTTGAGAATATATAATTTATATCAACCCTGTGTTGACTGTTCAAAAACAATAAGTTATTATTAATTTAAATCAATTGTCTGAATTTTCGATTTCCTCATACTTTGCCAAGCCCGGGTTCTACTTTTCATTGTTTTTTAAACAAACTTCATTTAAAATATAAAACTACACCTTATGAAGGTGTAAGTTGTCTCTTTTTTAAATAAAATGCATTTATAAACAACATTTTTGAAAAACTGTTTCGGACATATTGTATGGGATCACATCAAGAAAATAAAGACATTGCAATTGGGCAGTTAAAAAATATTTCCACCTGGGTATCTTCTGTCAATGACCTCAATCAACTGCTTGAACTCATACTACACACCGGGAGCCGCATCATGCGGGCCAAAGCCAGCTCACTGCTTCTTCTGGATCAAAAAACCCAAAAGCTCTATTTCAAGGTTACCACCGGCACCCAGAAAGACAAAATGAAAAATTTTGAAATCAATCTCGGGCAGGGAATTGTCGGGCATGTGGCCGAAACCGGTGAACCGCTTTTAATTGAAGACGTTTCCCAGGATAAACGATGGTACCGAAATATCAGCGATGAAATTGGCTTTAAAACGCGATCAATCCTGTGCGTCCCCATGAAAGTTAAAGACAAGGTCATCGGCGCAATCGAATTTATAAATAAGGCGGAAGGTGATGCTTTTCATAAAAGCGACCTGGAACTGCTCAATGTTTTTGCCGACGTTGCGGCACTGGCCATTGTCAATGCAAAAAAATTCCAAACCGCAGAACGTGAAAACAAAGGGCTGAAACAGGCCCTTGGCATCACCGGCCAGATCATAGGCCAAAGCAAAGACATCAAAGAAGTAGTGGCTGACGCGCTCAAAGTAGCGGACTCCAAAGCCAGCACGCTCATCTTAGGGGAAAGCGGAACCGGCAAGGAACTTTTGGCCCGCCTGATTCACCATGCCAGTTCCCGGGAAGGCCGCTACATGGTCACGCTAAATTGTGCGGCTGTGCCTGAAACTCTGCTGGAAGATGAGCTGTTCGGTCATGAAAAAGGATCGTTTACCGGTGCCAGTGAGAAAAAAATCGGGAAACTGGAACTGGCCGACGGCAGCACCTTATTCCTTGATGAAATCGGCGAAATGAGTCCCGCTATGCAGGCAAAAGTGCTCCGTGTCTTGCAGGACGGCATTTTTTACAGGGTCGGCGGAAACACCCCGATCTCTGTTGACATTCGAATCATTGCCGCGACCAACCAGAACCTTACCGAAAGGATTGCAAAAGGGGAGTTCAGGGAAGACCTTTACTATCGTTTGAATGTTGTTGAGCTTCTCATGCCTGCGCTTCGTGAACGCAAAAAAGATATCCCTTTAATCGCGCGGCATTTTGTGGATATATTTCAAAAAGAAAAAGGACATTTTCAAATAGAGATTTCCCAGGCAGCCATGGATATCATGACTAAATATGACTGGCCGGGAAATGTCAGAGAACTTCGCAATGCCATCGAACGGGCAGTTGTCATGGGCAACGCCAGGGAGATCCTTCCCGAAGATCTGCCGATGCTGAATACAGAGTCAAATATTGAAAGCGTTGAATTTGGCCATACGCTTCAGGAAGCGGTTAATGATTTTAAAAAGAAATTCATCGAAGTAAACCTGGCGCATACCAACGGCAATCAGAGCAAAGCCGCTGCAATAATGGGTATCCAACGAACCTACCTTTCCCGCCTGATCTCAAAATACGGCTTGAAAAAATAATACTTCAAAAAATATCCCATCCGGCACAATTTATTTTTCCTTTGTCTCGGTTATACTTTTCCATATCAATGTGCACAAAAGAATACAGTGCCCCTGGCTTTTAAAGTTATTATTTTCTACACAATTCCCTTAAGAACATTTTTTTATTTTTATTTAAAGGCCATAACCATACGCTTTTTACCAGCCTGATATTATCCAAATCCAAATATAACAGTCTAATTTTAAAATAAATTATTTATATTAAAAAGCGATATCGTTTCAAAACCTTCTACCCGCTTCCGGTACCAAAGCTGATCTTTTTCTAAAAAAATCTTATCAACAAATGAAAAGACACATTATTGGCATTTCTCTTGCTTTATATATTATCAAGTCGCAAACGCAGTTGGATTTAACCTGGGCCGAAAAGGACAAAACAAATGATACTCAATGCCTTTTACTTTAATTTGATAAAATTTTTGACAATGGCATTTGTTTTGGCTTTTACCGCTTATGTGGCAAATGCCAATGAGTCAATTGTGAACCATGGCCCCCTTGTTGCTTACACCAGCTGTATTGCGGAAAATTCCGACAGCAATATTTCAAATAGTATTACGGAATCTTTTTTTTCAGTAAAATTAATCGCCCAAAATAAAACGAGTTAAATAGTTAATTGTGCATAAGCCGCCGTCAAAAAGAGCATTCAAGTTTACCTTATCCCCCCTCCCTGAGGCTGGCCACTCCTCACCGTGGAATGACCATGTCTTAGTCCCTATTAGTTCCAACCCCTTTTCCTGCCTAAATGTTCTTAAAAAAAGTTGACATGACGGCGGTCTTTATGCATATTTTTTTCAAAGTCATCAAGGTTTACATGCCGTAATAATCATACGATGATTCATGCAGCCCCGATCAGCTTCATTAATACCAAGTATTGAATTTTGCGAAAAAATATTTACATCGGTAAAGCCGGCAGCTCCCAACAATTCTTTTAAATAATTTTTTCCATATATCCTGATACAATAATTCTTGTTCCGGATTAAACCGTCTTTTTTACTTAATACCATTTCACTGGCGTATATATAGTTATTATTTATCTCTCTTTGCCGGCAAACAACAACATCATCTCCGATTTCATGCCAGGCATTGGGCATCAGTCTTTCACGGACGGCTTTGCCATCGGTCACATCCAACAGGAGCCGACCATTTGACTTCAGCACCCGAAAACTTTCAGAAAGAATCGATAAATCTGATTTTTCATCCGGTACATATCCTAAAGAGTTTCCCAGAATCATCACGTGATCATATTTTTCATCTTCCAATTGACTGTTGCGGGCATCCCCTTGAATAAACCGGATATCATACTCAAGATTCCTGGCATTTTCTGCGCCGACGCGTAGAAGGGTGTGCGAATAATCAAAAACTGTACAATTCTTATATCCGCGCCGATACAGTTCCAGCGAATGACGGCCATGCCCGCCACAAAAATCAAGCAAACAGTCATCCGGATTTATCGGAATCAATTTACAAAAAATATCGACTTCCCGGCATG
>JAJRPH010000377.1 GCA_024280875.1 Deltaproteobacteria bacterium
ACAACCCCCAGGCTGAGTGCGCTTAAAAATTCATTAAAAAAGGTGGGGAAATTAAATGCCGAAATCTGGGGGGTGCCGTCTTCATCCTCAAGCCTGCTTCCGCAGATTGCTGCTTGAGGGTTGTCTTTTAAAAAATTCAGTAATTTCAGACCGGCCCCGGGGCGGATCAATGTATCCGGGTTCAATAACCAGACAATATCGGGTAACCCGGATTTCAGCGCCTCTTTTAAAGCTATATTATTGCCACAGGCAAATCCGTTATTCTTGTCAGAGGAGATTATTTGAATAAAATTTGACCACTTATTTTTTTCAATAGCTTTAAGGATTTTTTTAAAAGAGTTATCTTGTGAGTTATTATCAACAATGGTGACCCGTAAACAATAGTCAAGAGAGCTTCTTTCATGCGCAAGAGCATGCAGCCCTTTAATAACCAGGTCAGCTGTTTGATAGTTAATGATAATTGCCAGTATGTTCATTTTTTAGGAGTAGTTGTGCTTTTTTTACATTCAGAATCAGACGGGGCTTTTCCCCTTTTGGTCTTTATCCATTTATTTTCCGGATTTTTTATAAAACTAAAATATATCGGCAGTTTTGAAAATACATAAAGCGGAGTACTTAATAATATTTTAAACGACAGAATATCACGGGCAAAATTTAACCAGCCAATGAAAATGGTCAGTCCCAGAACAAAGCCGAAAGCGGCAGATCCTATTAGCAGATCCCACGTAATAAGATTAAATAGTGTAAAAGAAATTAAGACCGTCATAATCATCAACCAGAGATAAATCAAAATTGATATTGGTGGTATCAGTAATTCCAAACTTAACCCCAAAAGGTCAATTCTGTGGTATTTGACTGAAAGGGACAGGAGTCTGGGTACTTGTGTCAAAATCGTTTTTATGTGGCCATATTCCCATCTTTTTCGCTGGGCGACTGCTGATGCGGTAGTGGCTGGCAGTTCTCCACTGATTTGTGCCGATGGGCAGAATTGAGGGCTGAATCCGGCAATGGCCAGATCAATGCCGAGCTGCATATCTTCGACAATGTTTCCACTGGCAAGAGAAATATTCTGAATCAAAGTCCAGGGAATCGCCATACCGGTGCCTGTCAGCAGGCAGGGCAGCCCCAGTTTAAGCAGGCCCAACGGGCGGATATAATTTTTAAAGCAAAAAGCAAATGCGGATAATTGACTTTTTACTCCGGCTCCATTGGGCGGTTTAAGCAGGTAGGCGGCTTGAGTCGGCAGTCCGGTTTGAAATGCCAGTCGAGATATTCTTTCCATTGAACCTTGTGTCGCAATGACGTCAGCATCCATAAAAACAATCACATCCGGTGGATCAGATTTTAAAGCAGCGATACCATAGTCAAGCGCATACCCTTTCCCCGTTAGATTAAGGTCATGACGTTCGATCACTTTGGCGCCCATACTCACGGCAACGGCGGCTGTGGCATCAGAACAATTATCCGCAACAACGAGAAGTCTATCTGTTTGAGCCAATTGAGGGAAAATTGAAGTAATGGTTGAAGCAATGACAGCTTCTTCGTTATGGGCGGGTATGATCACTGTAATCCGGGGTTTTTTGCCGGCAGGCGGGCAGCTTTTATGATTGAGTGCAATGGCTGAAAATGTTTCAACTGCCAGTATGGTTATCGGAAGGCTGATGATAAGTAACATTGCAAATAGTAAAAAGTTAATAAAGGACATGATGATTTTTAATTTAAATTGCTGGTTAACAAAAAATGAGTTTTCAGCTATTTCATTCATAATTATTTGAAATAGTTGATAAGTTGTTTCCTCAAGCAGTGGCGATTCGTCACCATGAAACTCTTCTTAAGAGTCCATAAAAATCAAGTTTTTTATTTTTTCTGCTTCTTTCAGGTTGTTATGATTTTCTTTGATTTTAACAAACCCATGGTCTCCCATTTTTTGCAATTTTGCCAGGTCAGCTGTTAATACACACCGGAGCGCATCTGTCAGATCCTGAATTGAACCGGCCGGGATCAGATAGCCGTTAACATTATTTTCAACCAGTTCGGGAATGCCGGCAATATAAGTGCTGATGACCGGCCGGGCCAGGGCAAATGCTTCCATGATAACCACGGGCAGTCCTTCCGCAAAACTGGGCAGCACCAGCGCTCGGCTTTTGATTATTTCTCGCTTAACTTCATTTTCTGTCATCCATCCGGTAACTTTTACATGATCGGTTAATTGTAAATGGGCGATTTTTTGTTCAATCAGGTCTCTCAGGTCACCATCTCCGGCAAAAATCATTTCAAAATCCATGCCCTGTTTTTTCAATTCGTTGAGTGCTTCCAAAAGAAGCAGGTGACCTTTCTGTTCGCATAACCGCCCAACACATATCATTCGATGGTTATCAGGTACAGCAGGTACAGGGAGGGGCTCTGCAAAAGATTCATCAACCGTGCAATGGATGACATGAATTTTTGACCAGAGGCTGAAATGGCATTGTCGCATCAATTGACTGCGGCCATAATTGCTGACGGCAATTATGAATTTTGCATATCTGATTTTTTCATTAAGTGACAGTCCTTGCGGATTATCAAATTCTTCAGGGCCGTGGACAGTGAAACTATAGGGGGGGCCACCCAGTATGTAACAGAGAATGGCTACGGTTGCCGTGTTGGTCCCAAAATGCGCATGAAGATGATCTATTTCAGATTTTCTTAAAATAATTTTCAGCGCACAGGCTTCAAATAAATAGATAACATGTTTTAAAAGACCTGATTTGCTTTTCCAACCCATCTGAAATGCCAGTATTGCCGCTTTAATGAAACTGTACGGATGTGAAACAATTGCCAGGACCAAAAAAGTGGTTAGTCGGATAAAGGGCATGCTTAAAAGCACCGTTGTCTTGGAATATTCCTTTTTATCCGCCATATCAATTATTTTATGGATGGTCGACCGGATGGATATTCTGTGGATCAGCAGCCCCAGATTTTCCAGTGCTTGAATTTCACGGCGGATAAAACTGTGGCTGACCAGTGGGTATTGATTGACTAAGTATGCGATTTTCATTTAGTTTTCACATATTTATTCATGGTTAATCTCAGGTATGCACTGCTTAATCCAATTAATGACCAGTAGTAAATGGCAATGTTGCCGAGGGAACTCGTTGTGCTGATATAGATCATGGTCGTAATGAGTGCGGAAAGCAGATAGACCCCCACATAAAAGTTTTCATCCCGGTTCTTTGTGCATGACTTTGTAAGGTGATTGATGATTTTATAAATCAGGACCATAAATATCAGAATAAAAAGAGATAAGCCGATGACGCCGCTGCTCAATGCTATCTGGATGTATGAATTGACAATATCGATGATCCCCTGCCCCTGCCGCATGGCCTCCATTTCCTGCGTCTGCCTGAAGTTGGATGAGCCAAACCAGGGATGTGAATGAATAACAGCCAGAGAATTCTGGATTAAAGATATCCTGTAATTAAATGTGCCATAAGGATCTACAACAGGCAGTAATTTTTTAATAATACCGCCTGCACTTATCAGGCATAAAAGGCCTGATGTGAAATAGATGCCCAGGAATCTATAGTTTGATTTTGAGAAAAACCAGAAGCAGATAATTATAAAACAGGAGCAGGCCCAGGCGGCCCGTGATCCAGTTAAAAATATAACACCGATAAACGTGAATAAAATCACTGCATATGGAACTATGTCCACGCGGTTTAGTTTTTTCAGTAAAAGGAGCAGACCCATGGCCAGAGTCATGAAATAACCAAAAGCAATGGGATGCCCCATGGTGCCCTCAACCCTCATAAATCCGCCTCTGTATTCTTTGCCGAAAACCAGATGGTCTGCTTCCATGCCGATGTTATAATGAAGAATATTGTATATATTCCAGTCCAGGCCAGCTTGAATGTAAGCGATAAAGGATAAGATAATGGCAACCCACAAAATTGCCGTCAAAATTTTTATGAATTCATTTTCCGTTTTAATGGACCGGCTGATGACAAAATATGGGATTGTAATCATTAAGGATATATAAAAGGTGTTTTTTATGGCTGATGTCAGGGATGGCTCGTTACGGAATGCGAGAAAAAAAAGAAGAATGGAATAGGAAAAGATAAGTAGATCTGTGAAAGATTCAAAAAACCGGCTGCTTTCAAAATTTTTTATTTTTGAAAAATAACAATCCTGAATAAATATGAAAAACAGGGGCAACATCAGACATATGGATAACAGCCTGAAATAGCAGACAACTAAGAGATATTTGGTCCCTGGGAAAGGGGAAGGGATGCCATAATTCATATAAACCGGCAAAACTGATAAGGCCATGAAATAATAGACTAAAATATTCATTCGGTGATTTTTTAACAGATAGATGGCACCTGAGAAAATAATAAGGGCCAGGACCCAGAAATGACCGCTTAAAAAGCCGGTTGCAGTAATCAGGGACCAGATAACCAGACAGTGCAAAACTTCCTTTTTGTTGAAGGAAAAAAATGCAACTGCTGCGCCGAAAATCAACGCGATATGTATGTATACGGTTGCGACAATATTTGCCGGCATTAGATCATTTCTCTATTCTGATTTTGAAACAGCATTCTGGTAACCAATATAATATTTCATTATCATATCATATTCAATAATAAGACGGGCAAAACCGGTTAATGCGGTTATTTTGTTGCCCCTGCCGATGATGCGGAAAAACATGATACCATGTTATGCCCCGGTCCGGGGAATGTGCCATATATTCAATTTTTCATATAGAATGCCAAGCGCTTGCAGACTGTCGGTTACACAATGCAATATTAATATTTTTTCCAGCGATTTATTAACATTGATGATTTTGGTTTTTTTCCCGTTTAATTGTTGATGTTTAAGCAATAATAAAAAATATGCAAGAAAAGATGCATCTGTAAAAGTCGTCTGTCGGAAGTCAATGATCAGATCCTTTCTTTTTACAGCAACCTGATAAAATATTTTTCGAACCAGTTCTTTCTGAGGTTGTATAAAGTGACTTCCCATCTTCAGTAAAATCCGTTTTTGCGTTTCCTGAAGAATTATTGCTGTATCCTTTAATTCGCTGTGTATCATTTTTTTTAGATTCAGATAAAAACGGAATAATGACAGGCGAGAGATCAGAATTTTGATGAAAAAAATCCCATCAGAAAGGTATCGTCTTATTAAAACAGGTTCTTGAAAGATTCTCCAGAACCATTCCAGCGCTGTTTTCTGAAAAAAAACAGGCGCGCGTTCCAGTGTCCCGCCAAGAAAATGAATGGTAGCTCCCAGGTGGCTGATAAGGCATGGTGTGAGGTGTCTTCGGTTTTTATCGATCCAGAGCGTCCCTTTGCAGGCCCCTAAAGCGACCAGTAAGAAATCCGGCCGGGCAGTATTAATTTTGTCGATTATCGGCTGGGTGCTTAATTCATCAACCGAACCAAACCCTGGATTACAGTATCCTGTCGCGGTCAAGCCTCCTGACATGGAATTGATTCTGGTAAAAGCAGTTTCAGCTGTTTGCGAATTACCGCCGAGCAGGAATACGGAAATCGGTTTTAAGCGGTTGCCATGCGTCTGCAGGTATGACATTAACGAAGATCCAGCAATCACCTCGCGCATGGGCAGACCCAGAATTCGGGATATGAAGAGCAGCGGCTTTCCATCTATCACACATATATCACTTTTAAGAATTCCGGCCCGGAAGTCGGACCTGATCATCGATAATACAATCCAGTTAAGATTGAGTGTGGCGAGAACTTTCTGCTTTTTTGACTGAATTTCTTTTGCTACCTGTTTAACTGCGGTATTAAATGTTAAATTATCAACAGGAAATCCGAACAGGCAATACACATCACGATTAAAGTCATTAACAATGTGAATGTCCCGGTCTGTTACAAGAGGGGATAGGTGATTTTTCATTGGCAATTATCGGGTTGTAAATGTGATACGATTGCCTCGCATAGGCCAGGGATAGTATAGGATTGTGCTTCAATATGGACGTTAAAGCCATTTTTCACAGCAGTTTCCGATGTAATGGGACCGATGGATGCGATGGTGATATTTTTCAACAGGGATTTAAACCGGTCATGGGGAATAAGTTTTTTGAAATTGGTGACCGTGGAGGAGCTGGTGAACGTAATCAGGTCAATGTCCCCCAGTTCCAGCTGGCCAATCAGTGAATCCAAATTTTCAGTATCGTTAACTGTTTGATATGCTGAGATTTCATCGATTACGGCACCCATTTTGGATAATTCCTCGGGCAGAATCGGTCGGGCTTCCGCAGCCCGTGGCAAGAGAATCCGCTTACCGGAAACGGATTCGGATTCAAAAGCCTTGACAATAGATTCCGCTCGAAAACTTTCAGGAAGTATATCAGTATTTATTCCATAAAATTTTAGTCGTTCAGCCGTCACCGGACCAATACAGGCGGTTTTAAGATTTCCCAGGGCTCGGGCATCTTTTCCTTTTTGACAAAGGCGTTTGAAAAAGAACTCCACGCCATTAACACTGGTGAAAATAATCCAGTCATAGGTGGCAAGGGTTTCGATGGCCGCATCCAACGGAGAAAAATCTTGCGGCGGCACAATTTTAATGACCGGATATTCCAGGCATTGAGCACCCAGTTCGGTCAATCTGGAGATCATGTCACTGGCCTGGGCCCGGGCCCGGGTCACGACAATTTTTTTTCCAAACAATGGGCGGTTTTCAAACCAGTTCATTTTTTCCCGAAGGGAGATCACTTCTCCGACCACAATAATACAGGGCGGTTTCAAGCCGGCTGCGTTGACATTTTCGTTGATTGTTTCAAGGGTCCCGGTCACCGCCTGCTGGCGGGTCGTTGTCCCCCATCTGACAAGGGCTGCCGGTGTTGTCGTGTCCATTCCGTTCTCCTGGAGCCGGTTAACGATATTTGGCAGATTTTTAACACCCATCAGAAAAACCAGTGTCCCGCTGTTTTCCGCCAGCGCTTTCCAGTTAATCGATGTGTCCTTTTTTGTCGGGTCTTCGTGACCGGTGACAAATGTCACGGTCGACGTAAATTTGCGATGGGTCAGGGGAATTCCCGCATAGGCCGGTGCGGCAATGGCGGAAGTCACGCCCGGGACCACTTCAAATGCCAGGCCTTCTTCAACCAATGCTTCGATTTCTTCACCGCCTCGGCCGAATATAAACGGATCGCCGCCTTTTAAGCGGGTGACAGTGTGACCCTGTTTTGCTTTTTCAACCAGCAGGTCATTGATTTGCGTCTGGGTCAGTGTATGATCACCGCCCTTTTTACCGGCGTAGATTAACTCGGCATCTTTACGGGCATATTTTAACAGTTCATCCGCTGCCAGATAATCATACACAATCACATCGGCTTTTTCAATGCACGCCTTTCCCTTTAAAGTGAGTAAGCCCGTATCACCGGGACCTGCGCCCACCAGATATACTTTATTTTTCATTTGTATTTAATCCCTGGGTCAGTCTGTCCAATATTTTCCCGGCCCCCATATCAATCAGGCGCTCGGCAAGTTCTATTCCGATTTTTTCCGCATCTTCGACCGGGCCGGTAATGACTTGTTTGATTATTTTTGAGCCATCAATTTCCGCAACCATTCCAGTGATGGTTATTGCGCCTCCTGTTATGGTCCCGTAAGCTGCCATGGGCACCTGGCAACCGCCTTCCAGACGATGGAGAAAAGCCCGTTCACCGGTAACTATCTGGTGCGTAACAAGATGGTCCAGTTTTGAAACAATTTCATGGATATCCGGATCGTTTTCGCGGGTTTCGATACACAGGGCCCCTTGTCCGACGGCCGGAAGCAGGGTTTCTAAATCAATATATTCGGAAATTTTATCTTCCAGGTTCAGCCGTTTCACACCGGCGGCTGCCAGTACAATGGCATCCAGACTTTCGGTTTCGA
>JAJRPH010000378.1 GCA_024280875.1 Deltaproteobacteria bacterium
CCAGGCCAGGTCCTGACAATCGGGCCTGCCGGTGAAAATCTTGTAAAATTCGCATCCCTGATCAACAATAAAGGACATGCCGCTGGGCGGACCGGGATGGGAGCGATATGGGGTTCGAAGATGCTTAAAGCAATATATGTAAGCGGAACCGGAAAACCTGATATCGCACATCCGGAAAAATTAAAAGACCTGCGGAATGAACTTAAGGAAGTTTATGAAGAAAGTATCGGTATAAGTGCTATACATGCTGCCGGGACAGCGGCCCACATGGATGTCGGTATTATCAGCGGCGATATTCCGATTAAAAACTGGCAGCAGACGGATTGGGAAGATATCGATGAAATCGGTCCCACCGTAATTGAAGAAAAAATTTTTGCCGGGCACAAAACCTGTTATGGCTGTAGCGTTGCATGTAAAAAAAATGCAGAAGTAAAAGACGGCCCTTTTAAAATTGAAAAAGGCCCCGGCCCGGAATACGAAACCATTGCCACCTTTGGTACCATGTGCCTGAACTCCAACATTGAATCAATTGCCAAAGCGAATGATATCTGCAACCGATACGGTATGGATACCATCACGTGCGGCTCAACAATAGCGTTTGCCATCGAATGTTTTGAGAATGGCTTGATTGATGAAAAAGATACGGACGGCCTGTCACTGACATGGGGCAATTCCGAAGCCATTGTTAAAATGACGGAAAAAATCGGTAAACAGGAAGGATTCGGTGCGGTGCTTTCAAAGGGCAGTGAAGAGGCAGCAAAAGATATCGGCAAAAATGCCGCTGACTTTCTAACCACTGTTAAAGGTCTTGAGGCCCCTATGCATGACCCGAGAGGTGCTCACGGATATGGATTGGCCTATGCCATCTCTCCCAGAGGAGCCTGTCATGAAGCCAGTCTCACCTTTGAAGCCGAAGGCGGGATGATTTATATCCCGGAAATTCCGGAACTGTCTGCCGATCTTCCGGAAGGAAGTGATGAAAGAGCAAAGTTAAATGTGGCCGCCCAGGATTACGGAATGTTTTTTTCAAACTGTGCAGTATTCTGCAATCTCGGAGGGATGCCCTTGAATGCTACTCAGGCATTGAATATGGTGAATTATGTAACCGGGTTTGACTATACGCTTAATGAAGTCATAGAAATCGGGCGACGCGTTTGGTATTTAAAACGGGGACTGACCAATCTTTTCGGGGCAAGGGCTGAAGACGACAGACTGCCCAAACGTCTCATGACGGTTTTGGAGGAAGGCCCTACTGAAGGAAGTTTGCCTGACATGGATAAAATGCTTGCGGAATTCTATGAACTGCGAGGATTTAATGAAAACGGCATCCCCACAAAAAGTATTCTGGAAAGTATTGATCTTCAAGATCTTGCGGCATTGCTAAATACAGCATAATTTATGATCCGGCTCAATAAGCCACATTCAGAAATTATTAAAACCACGCCTTAAACAGATTTAAGGCGTGGTTTTTTACTAAATTTTAAATTCAAACAACTCTATAATCACCTCTCGTACACATAAAAAGCTTTTCATGGTGATTCATCGCCACTGTACCTGAAAATAACTTGTCCATCATTTCAAACGGTTATGAATAAGTTATTTGGAAGGCAAAATCCGGTAAGGGATATTCATTGAACAAGGAAAAAAAAGCAAAAAAGCAGGCCGGCAAAAAACAACACATTATCGAAGCCGGAACACGGCTGATTGTTCAAAAAGGAATTGACAAAACAAGCCTGGCAGATATTGCTGATGAAGCCGGAATCAGTAAAGGAAGCCTTTATTATTACTATGCCTCAAAAAATGAATTAATATTTGATATCACTGAAGCCCATATTAGCCAGATCTCCGAAAACCTTTTTACCATTATTGAAAAAAGTCACGGGAAAACAAGCTGGAAAGACTTGCTGAAAATTCTTTTTGAGCGTATACTTGCCGCAGACACTCGTGGGCGCCTTCATTTATACCTTGTTCAGCAGGCCTTAAATGACAACGAAGATTTAAAAGAACGATTCCGGAAAACCTACCAGGAATGGAAAAATATGATCAGTGAAGGATTCGCAAAGCTTGAACCCGACATCACCAATCACTATGTACTGTCATCTCTTATCATTGCGGCTCTTGATGGTTTTTTAATCCAGTCGTTGTTAAAAGTGGACACCATTACAGGAGATGAATTCGTCAGCTATTTGGATGTAAAAATAAAAAAATAATATACGTCCGCAAACCCCACACATCTGTGATGATGATCTCGATTTATTGATATTTTTTTATAAATCCACCCGCCGCCATGATGTCTGAAGTATTTTCCGAAATAGTTATCAGCCAAAACATTATAGACTGTTAAAATTTATCTTTAAATAATCCTACAAAAATTTGATCTTTAACAGATAATTTGCTAATGAATAACAATAATTTTATTCATAGAAGAGGCCGCAATGTTAAAACATACGCTTGAAAAGATTGAATCCAAAATCAAACAATCACCCAATATTCCTTATGAGAAGAAAAAAGAATATTTTGAGCTACTCAATGATTTAAATAAAGAAATCAATAATTTAAGCAAAACACAAAAAGAAACAGCACAAAGTATTAAAGGGTTTACAAAAATATCCGCGCATGAAGCAACCCGTGATCATATCGATCCGCTTCTTGTCAAAATTTCTTTAGAAGGCCTATCCTCTTCCGTGAAAGAGCTTCATGCATCTTATCCCAAACTTGTAAACACTGTAAATTCAATTTGTTCGTTTCTATCTAAAATCGGTATTTAACACTGCCTGGCGGATAAGTTGTTAAATAATCTTGTGAGCCGGCTGGGTAACCATATTTTGATATAGGACAGTGAAAATTCGCTATAGGCGCAGATAATGATAAGTATGTTTCGAAACTGGTTTAACCAGCGCTTTTCCGACCCTCAAATTATTATCCTCTGGTTTCTTCTGGTGTCCGGATTTCTTGTCATTTTTCTGTTGGGAAAAATGCTGACTCCTGTTTTTGCCGGGCTGATCATTGCTTACTTGCTTGAAGGGATTGTAGGAACACTTCAACGATTAAAAATTCCCAGAAATATTTCCGTTTTTTTATCTTTTTTCTTATTTATCATTTGTTCCCTGCTTCTGGTGGTGGGTCTTCTGCCGTTAATCTCACAGCAAATCGGCCAGTTAATACATGATCTGCCTGTCATGATATCCAATGCGCAAAAGCAATTGGTTCAGCTCCCGGAGCGCTATCCGGAGTTCATTTCCGAGTTACAGGTTAATAACCTGATCATTTTCTTAAAATCCGAACTGACAACATTAGGACAGGCCGCTCTCTTTTTTTCAGTTGCCTCTGTTAAAAGCTTAATCACGGTGATTGTCTATTTTGTTCTGGTACCGTTTCTGGTACTATTTTTTTTAAAGGATAAAGAGCTCATATTAAACTGGATGAAAGGATTTCTTCCCACAAATCGTGATTTAGCCAACGAAGTATGGAATGAGGTCAATCAGGAGATCAGCAACTATGTACGCGGCAAAATTTGGGAAATACTGATTGTATGGTCTGCAAGTTATTTGACATTCAGCATTCTTGGCCTGAACTACCCCATGCTGATTTCTCTTTTTATCGGCTTGTCTGTACTGGTTCCCTATATCGGTGCCACGGTTATGGCTCTGCCCGTTGTTCTGATCGCTTTTTTTCAATGGGGATTTAGTCCGGATTTTACAAAATGCACTATCGCCTATTGCGTTATTCAACTGATTGACGGCAACATACTGGTCCCGCTGCTTCTTTCAGGAGTTGTGAACATCCACCCGGTGGCCATTATTGTCGCTGTCCTTGTTTTTGGCGGTTTATGGGGAATCTGGGGTTTATTTTTCGCAATTCCACTGGCGACACTGGTGCATGCTGTCATTAAAACCTGGTTTATTAAAAAAGATATTTTTACAAAAAATTCGAATTCTATTGAAACGACAAATAATCAGGAAGCACCATGAACTCATTTTTCTCGACTGACTCCTTGTATTTCTTTAATTCTAAATTCCGTTCAATTAACTTTTTTGCTGTATTAATTTTTTTCATGCTGGCATGCCCTTTTCTATCAAAAGCGGAATCGTTGCCCGACGATGATTTAAATACATTCAGTATCTATGTTGAAAATGATTATTTTGGCGGTTCTGACGGTGGATACACCAATGGATTAAAACTAACATGGAGTTCCCCGATAAAAGACCAATACCCCAAAGACGTATGGCCGCACCGCTGGCTGTATCCGCTTGTCAAGCATATCCCTTTTGAAAAAAAACCCGACAAGAAAAGAAACATCACATTTGCATTTGGGCAAAATATTTATACACCGGAAGATATCGAATCAGAAGACATTGTTGAAGATGACCGGCCCTATGCAGGCATTACCTACCTTTCTCTTGGTTTTCACAGCCGCACGGAACGGCATATGGATACGATTGAAGTCTCAATAGGGCTTGTTGGGCCCAGTTCCTATGCTGAAGAATGCCAAAAAGCCGTACATAAGGTATTTGATGACATACAGCCCAAAGGATGGGACAATCAGCTCAACAATGAACCGGTGCTGGAAATTGTGTACGAATATAAAAAAAAGATTATCCAGTCAGGAGTAGGAACCGGTTTTGGGAATGACCTGATTTTAAACACTGGTGGCGGCTTGGGCAATGCATTGATTTACTATAATATCGGCCTCTCCTACCGTATCGGCTGGAACATGCCCAATGATTTTGGAATCTTCCCGATCCGACCGACCAGTTCATTTAATGGCGGCTTTGATGATAAAGATCCCCGATATTCACAAAAAAATAAATTCGGGGTTCAGCTATTTTTCTCCACAGAAGGTCGGGCGGTTCTGCATAATATTTTTCTGGACGGCAATACATTCACAAACAGTCATAGCGTGAATAAAAAACCGGTTGTCGGCGACTTCATGGTGGGCCTTAACCTCTGCCAAGGACGCGCACAACTCAGTTTTGCCTATGTTTTTCGATCAAGAGAATATGAAACGCAAAGCAAAGCCCAAAAATTCGGGAGCATCAATTTTTCTGTTTCATATTAATTAATGAAATTCAAATTGATCCCATAGGGCGGATGTTTACTTATCACGCTGCCCTTTGACAATTTAATGGACAGCGACATATGATTTACGAAAAAAAAATAACCGTTCGTTACGCGGAAACCGGTGTAAACGGTAGACTAAAGCCGGTCAGCATTTTAAATTACTTCCAGGATATTGCCAGTGAGCATACAGGAGTTCTCGGTGTATCGGCATTTGATCTGTTCCCCAAGAACCTTGCGTGGGTGTTCTTTCGCTACCAGATCCAAATTTCAGATTATCCGCGCTGGAATGATCATCTGCGCATACGGACATGGCGGTATCCAGTCAATAATTTATATGAGCTCAGGCAATATGAAATTTTTGATGACAAGGATAATCTGCTGATTTCATCAAAAAGTTCATGGATTCTCACCAGTATATCAACAAAAAAACCGCTCCGGTTGAATAAAAACCTACCACCGGAACTAATGGAAGGCCAGGAACAGGCTATATCAAACGACTTGACAGTCCTTCCCCCAATCACCCGTCATGACATAATCCGGTCATTCAATACCCGAATGCATGATCTGGATTTTAACCGGCACATTAACAACTCAGTGTACGTCGTGTGGGCTCTTGAAAGCATTGGACAGGAAATTATTAAAACCCTTCGACCGCGAGAAATAACTGTCAATTACATTGGTGAATCCCTTTACGGCGAGACAATTACAAGCCTTACTCAGGAAGAAAAAACCAATCAGTCTCATACCTTTTTACACTCAATTGTCAGCGATCAGTCCAACAAAGAAATAACCCGATTAAAAACAGTATGGGATTGTTTTGATTAAAAAACTTTTCATGGTGACGCGCCATCACTGTATGAGAAAATAACTTATCAATCATTTCAAGAGATTACGAATGAGTTACATAGAAGAGTTTCATTCCTTCACGGGGTTTTGGGTATTCATATGACCGTACATCCTGAATTACAATTCAAAACCGACTTTCTGGCAATTAAAAAATATTTGCTTCACTATACCCAAATGGGTTCCGGCCCGCCAATTATCCTGATCCACGGCGGCGGCACCTGGCTGTATTCATTTCGTCATAACATATTGCCTCTTGCCGAAAAATATTCCGTGTATGCCTTTGATATGCCCGGGCATGGATATACCGAGGCACGCACTGATCTTGAAGCGTACAACTTTGACACGGTTTGTGAAGCCCTGCTCGAATTCATGGACGCCATGCATCTTAAAAAAGTCAATTTGGCCGGACATTCCTGGGGGGGCGGCTGGGCAATATACTTTACTAATCGATACCCGGATCGTGTTAATAAAATCATTCTGATTGATTCAAGCGGAATGCATCGTTACGAACAGCTTGCCTGGGAATTGATGAAATATCCGTTTTTGGGAAGATTTATATTAAAATTTATGTCTGAAAACACCATCCGAAAAGGACTTGAGACCAGTTTTTATGATAAAAACATAGTTGACTGGGAAATGATAAAAAAGATTTATACCCCGCTTTCAAACAAAAAAATCTTAAACGCGCAATTAAGCTATTCCCGAAACATTAACTGGAAAGAGACAAAAATCGCCCTGCCCCGCATCCGGTCAAAGGCACTGATCATCTGGGGTCAAAACGATCGATACATTAGCGTAAAATATGGCAGGCGAATGCAGCGCTTAATACCTGACTCCCAGCTCGAAATTATTGATCACTGTGGTCACTCAGCCCATGAAGAGTATCCCGGACGCGTCAATGGCCTGATAGCTGATTTTATTGATTGATATCACTATTTACATTTTTTAAACAAATGGGTATTTTTTTTATAAAACATCTGACATACCCTTTTCCCCATGTATATTAATCATGATTTATAAATTCGTAAAAAACAAATTAATCACAGAGGTCACAGAGAAAAATAATTAAATTCACCCAGCTCAATGTCGGAATAAAGAATTCGACCGCTTAAAAGGTTTCCCCTTTTTAAAATAATTTTAACGACTTCCATTGCCTGGAGGGAAGCTATAAAAACCGGTGTGATGGACGGCACCCCCATTATTGATTCCGCACTCAAGGCACTAAAAGCCCGATTATAGTCATCATTTTCAAAAAGATTGTAGCTATCACCCGGGAAAATAGTCATGACCTGGCCTTCAAAACCGGTGATTGCCCCATGAACCAGCGGAAGTTTCATCTGATGCGACACCTGTTGCAGCATTTTGCGGTCCGGGAGATTGTCAAGCGCATCCACCACAACATTTGCGCCATTTAAAATTTCCGTAGCATTGGAACCGGTTATGGCAGTTTTAAATCCCCTGACTTCAACCCCAGGGTTGATCGATTTGATAGCCAAAAACGCCGAATCAGTCTTATGCATTCCGATTGTATCGGAAACGGCAAATGCCTGCCGGTTTAAATTGCTTTCATCAAAGATATCCGGATCAACAATAATTATTGAACCAATACCGATTCGTGACAGCATCAGCAGAACATTCCCTCCCAGCCCGCCGCATCCGATAACAGCGACACATGATTCCGCAAGTTTTTTCTGCTCTTGCAATGACAAGGAATCACGATTCCTGATATACCGGTACGGCAAGATTTCGCCTGCCAACGCCGTAATAAAAATGTCGACCAAAGGCCGGGCATAATTTTTCGCTATTTCTGCAGAATCAGCTTCGTCAATGACACGCACTGACCGTCCGGCTGAATCTTTTGCAATCCGGGAACAAGTCCTAATTTCATCAAAAATTATCGCATTCGAACTTGCGTTCATTTTATGCTTCCCATTGTATCGCCAAACATATAAAATTATAATGAGGCAAAAAAAACGGATTTAAATCAATGAAAATCGAAATTCATCTATATGCGACTTTGGCAAAGTATCTGCCGAAAGATGCTGAAAATAAATCATGCGTCTTCGTGCTTCCGGATCATTGCGTGATTGGTGACTTGATCGAAAAAATGAAACTGCCGAAAGAATCCATTAAACTGATTTTTTTAAACGGAATCCATGCTGACCGAAATTCCAAACTGAAAGATGGCGATCGGGTCGGAATATTCCCACCCGTGGGCGGCGGATAATTCCTCAGACTGAATTTATGGAAAGAAAAACATCCTTATCCTGCCGGCAGACGGACAAAGCCCCTTCAATTTCATATTTTTGACCGTCGATACACACTAACCTGCAAACCGATTCCAGCTGTGATCGTTTCCAATTAAGGTATCTGGCAAAATGATCTCCTTTTATGGAAATCCCCTTAAAAGCACTCTTGTAAAAAGTCAGATTTCAATGGCAAAGAAAAATGATCAGAGGAAACCCGATTAACAGGCTCCCTGATCATGATAAAAATTTAAAAATTAAACACGCTGTCGAGGTCTGCGTCTGAGACATTAAACGTCACGCCATGGGGTGGGAGGCTTTCTTTTAAAAAATAATCAGGAAGGCGGTCGTCTTTTTCGGTAAATCCGGCCTGACGGTTAAATTCTCTTTCCATCTTTAAAACCTTTTTGCCCAGTTCGGAAACATCATTTCCGGTGAGATTCAGGCCGGAAAATGCATTGAGCATATCGACCATGGCATTGAATGTGTCTTCCTGGTCTAAAATAGCAAATGCAATAAACAGGCACATTCCAGTGGAATCAATGGCTGCTGTC
>JAJRPH010000379.1 GCA_024280875.1 Deltaproteobacteria bacterium
CCTTCTGGAAGGCAGTCCTGAGGATGTCTCTGATCGTGCTATAGTGGAACGGAATCACCAAATGATATGGGACATCGGCATGCAGATGCTCGAAAAGGGACTGGAACGGCGAAAGTCAATCTGGTTCGGATAGAAAAAATGAAAAACCTCAATATCCCCTCGATTGCGGAATGGTTAAATTCTTTTTTTAACAAAAGATCTTTAAATGCCCGGGCTGAGCATGAGTATTACTATCTTAAAATAAGCGAATGTACCGACTGACATGGCGTAAATCAATTGTTGGTGGTTTACGCTTCGCTAATCCACCCTAAGATGAAGATTCTAACCCTTAGTACGAATGGGTTTAACAACAAAATGTGGCTCCCTATTCATGACACCATATTCTTGAATTTATCTCATTAGCCCTCAAAAATCCGGTTCTTGACATCTTTACTCCGGATACGCCCACTTTTGTTGTACGAGTTGTAATCCGTGATGAACAAAACGAGGAAAGAACGCGGTATTTCTGGTTGAGCTGGGCTGGCATTGATCGGGAAATTTCAAAAGCCGCCTGGAGTTTATCAATTTGATTGAAGGAAAAAAAATGAACCATATTGAAATCAAACCGCTTAAAATCGATTCCGCCAAACAGGCAACTCGCCTTCTGGCAAAAACCTTTCTCGACAATCCGGTTAACGTCCATATTTTTGATGATATTACCTCAGAAAAAAGAGAAAAAAAATTGTATACTCTTTTCTACGGTTTTGTGAATACCTGCATCAATTATGGTGTTGCAAGCGCAATCCTGCGAAATGATGAGCTTGCGGGAATATCACTGGCATACCAGCCCGGAGCATATCCCTTTTCATTATGGACCTGGGTACGCAACGGCATGGGCGCTTTATTTGTCGGCCCAAAGTATACATGGCGTCTGGCACTTCTTGATTTTGTGATTCAAAAAAAACACATCCCCGGGAAACACTGGTATCTGTTTGTGCTCGGCGTAGCTCCCCATCTCCAGGGATATGGCTTGGGGGGCCGGCTCGTTTCCGGGATGTCCGAAAAGGCAGACCGTGAAGCTCTGCCCTGCTATCTTGAAACAGATAAGCCCGAAAATATCAATTTTTACAAATCCCAGGGTTTTCAATTGATCGATGAGGAATGTATCCCATCGCTGGGGGATTTGAGAATCTGGTATATGATGCGTCCTGCAAAAAAGTAAATTTTTATCTCTTTTTTAAGAAATTCTGGTCAGACCAGTCGCTGCAGCGGACGCGGACGAGCCGCGCCGCTGAGCTTGGCCGTTATGTGAAAAAGTAAAAAGGAGCTACTGTCAATATGAGAATATCAGTAATACTTGCTCACCCTAATAAAGAAAGTTTTAACCACGCCATAGCAGCTACAACTATTGAAACATTGAAGCAAAACGGGCATGAGGTCTATTTTCATGACTTATATGAAGAAAAATTTGACCCAATATTGCCATCTGAAGAAATCCCGGAAGACACATCCTTGCCACATGAAATTGAAAAACACTGTACCGAAATATCAGGGGCAGACGGGATTATTATCATTCACCCAAACTGGTGGGGCCAGCCACCAGCAATCCTAAAAGGATGGGTTGACAGAATTATACGCCCAGGAGTTGCCTATGAATTTCTGGAGTTTGACAAAGGAGAAGGTGTACCAAACGGTTTGTTGAAGGCAAAATCTGCTATTGTTTTCAATACCTCTAATACAGAAACTGAAAGAGAAAAGAATATATTTGGTGATCCTCTTGAAACCATCTGGGAAAATTGCATTTTTGGGTTATGCGGTGTTAATAACTTCTATCGAAAAATGTTCAACATAATTGTTGTTAGCTCTGAAGAACAAAGAAAAGAGTGGTTAAAAGAAGTCAAGCAAACGGTTATCGAATATTTTCACAAAAAACAAGTAGAAGAAACACATAACGCCGCTAATTCAGCCGACGCAAAAAGCCGCGCGGCTGATTAGCGGCGTTATGAATTAAAAATCTACCAAATTAGAGTATCGGAAATACTGTCATGAATGAAAAAGATTTCTTCCATCTATTTACCACCTTCGCAGGGCTATATATGCTGTACAGTGCATATTTAGCAACTAAGACTGGTGAAATAACCACAAGATTTTACTCCTGGATTTGGAGTGGTGAAGAATGGACTAAAGACGAGAACCCATTAATGTTCAAATTCTCATTATTTTTTTATATAGCTGGTGGAATATCTATTTTAACAGTCACATTTCTGTCGATATTTAATGTTGTAGAGTTGAACATTTAGAACTGCAATATCCTGACAATACAATTACATATAAGAAATAATTTCATAACCAGCAAATCAACACAGACCGCAACACGATTGCGGTATTTTGAAATATTGAGTTGCCCCTATAACCACAAGTAACTCAAAGCATCAAACAGCACAATTTGTTGCGGCAGGTTATTTAAACCGTTATGCAAGTGAAATTGAACAATGAAAAAGTTAACTAAAGGGGATAATGAATTCATAGAAGCGTTGAATGACTGGTCGAGACCATATGCCGCCCCAATCTTCTTTGGTGATAGGCCTTATTCATCAGCTTCAAAGAAAGTAAACAATGGAACGATATCATTGATTAACTATAGGGGGAAAAAAATCGGAATAACGTGTGAACATGTTTTTTCGGATGGTTTTGACGAACGAACATCTGTTGATTGCATTCTACAAGTTGGCGATACTGAGGTTTCAAAAGACAAACTGCTTTATAGCGACAAAAATATTGATATTGCGATACTTGACTTGTCTGGAGTCAAACAGTTCCCCTTGGAAAGCGGCGAATTTTCGAATAAATTTTATTCGATTGATATATGGCCAATTATAACTCCTAAAAAGGGCGACATTATAACCCTTTCTGGTTTTCCTGGTAAATGGAGAGAACGAGAATCGGAGGAACATGTAATATTTGATATATTTACTATTGGAGCAGGATTTGTTGAAGATGCGAATGAAAACCGTGCAATAATCAACGCTGATTTTAATACAGACGACCACATACACAAAATTCGACATGGAAGAGATTCAAGAGACCTTGATTTTTTGGGCGGGATAAGTGGAGCTCCTGTGTTTCGTATCAATAATGGCAATCATATCACATACGACTTTTACGGAATATGTGTTGGTGGTATGTTAAAAACAATAAAAATAAGGCCGTTGGCATCCAGTGTGATTTTTAAAACTATTGAAAATGCAATCGGCTACGAAAATGCATAACCAACTGATTTATAATGAGGGTAAAACCTGCTCTTGACTCATAGCAAAAACAAATTGAAGTTTTTTACGGGAGAAATATAAATTATTATTTTATAAGTGGCAGTTTGTTTTTATTAACGCTTATAACACTTAACCAAAACATAAAATACACTCATGAAGATCCGATTAACCCGAAAATTTATTTTAGCAGCCGTTCTTTACGCGGCATTGGTTTTTTTATCAGAAAAGACTATGGGCAATCCTGATTTTCCATTTCATTTCTGGGTATTTATCACCATTCCCGCCTGGCAATGGAGTGTTCCGGTTCATCTTTCAGGATTCTTATGGATTGTATTCTGGAATGCGAAGCTAAAAGAGGAATCAATCGTCTGGCCTGTTGGAACGTGTTTGACGTTTTTCTTTATTGCGGAACTTTTAAACAAACATGTTTTTCATTTTTTTATCTATTCGCGACAACCGTTGGGCGAGGACTTTTCTTTCTGGGTGGTGATAGGGCTTTACGCCGGCCTTTGCGCGATTTGCAGTCTGTTTTTGAGGAATTTCGACAGGCCCACGAATTATTAATGGATTGCCGGGATAAACCAGAATAATTTATATCGAATTATTGGCAAATAAATGCTAAGAAAGACATGGCTGAATACATTCAGCATTGAATTTCAAATTTTATTTGAGGCAACCATGAGTAAATCAAAAATTACTGCCACGATTTTTATAGGGATGTTTCTCCTGAATCTATTCAGCTGTGCCCATAGGGTGAAAGAAAGAGATGCACTGAATATGCCGGCCAAAAAATATGATCTGGTGTTGGTGCATGGTCTGTCCAATATGCACTGCTGGGGAGATGATTTTCTGCTGCAGTGCATTAATATTTGGGGTCCAAAACATGTGTTTGCCGTTTATACCACTGAATCCAGGGCTGTCTGTGAAAGAGATGTCCAGGGAGAGCCGTTGATCTGCTGTGGTGAAGATAATTATTCCGCCGGAGATGACGATATTGCCACCCAATCCGAATACTTAAACAAATCCATATTAGAGCTTCAGGCGACCCGCGGACTGGGCCAGAGATTCTGTATTATCTCCCATAGCATGGGTGGACTTGTGGCACGGCATTATATTGCCCAACACCCCGGCAATGTCGTCGGCCTGGTAACTCTTGGCACGCCGCATCATGGGGATCCGCTTGCCGACAGCTTTGGATGGATCGGATTTTTCATCGGGGCTGGAGATGCGGTTGACAACATAACGCCGGACTATATGGCCGAATTTAACCGGCAATTCCCAATTCCGGATTCGAGTGTACCCGGTAATTGCAAAATTTACACTATTCGCGGGGATTCAGATGGTTATGATTCATTCGGATGGGGGGGCGAGCTCTTTTTTGGATGGCCTGTCATGAGAATATTTTACTGGACGGACAGTGACGGAATTGTGCCGGAACAATCCTCGTTAATCGAAGGAGCCATGCACATAGGAGACTTTTCCGGAGACGACCATTATGACCTGGTCCGGGACCCGGAAGTTGTCATCAAAGCAGCGGAATATTTACCATAAAATTAGGACGCGGTACGGATTTTCAATACGCATTACCTACTCAAACAAAAAAAGAACCTTAATAATATACAGGAATAACATAAATGGACCCAAACGACCCCGGCCTTCATACAGGAGACCATCTATCAGGCTACCGGATTAAAACGATTGTGGAACTTCCGGAAATCAAATCTTTTTTTTATGAGCTGGAACACACCCTGACCGGTGCCAGGCATATTCATATCAGTAATCAAGATACGGAAAACTCCTTTTCTGTTGCCTTTAAAACAGTTCCCACGGATTCCACGGGAGTGGCGCATATTCTGGAACATACGGTCCTTTGCGGATCTGAAAAATACCCGGTCCGCGACCCGTTTTTCTCGATGATTAAAAGAAGTCTAAATACATTCATGAATGCATTCACCGCCTCGGACTGGACCATGTATCCTTTTGCCACCCAGAATAAAAAAGATTATTATAACCTGATGGGGATTTACCTGGATTCCGCTTTTTTCCCGAAACTGGACCGACTCAGCTTCAAACAGGAAGGCCATCGACTGGAGTTTGAGTCTGATGGAGCTTCGGGTGAACCTGAGCTACTGACATACAAAGGGGTGGTATACAATGAGATGAAAGGCGCCATGTCATCACCGGACCAGATCATGGCACGATCGATTTTAAACGCCTTATATCCGGATACAACCTACAGTTTCAATTCCGGAGGAGACCCGAAACAAATTCCGGAACTGACCCATGAGCATCTCAAGGCCTTTCACAAACATCATTACCATCCGAGCAATGCTTTTTTTTATACCTACGGCAATCTGCCGCTCCGAGACCACTTAACTTTCATTGAAGAAAAGGTACTCAACCATTTCAGCCGTATTCATCCGGAAACCGATGTGCTGTCGCAGCCCCGATGGGATGCGCCCAGGAAAATGACCTACTACTACCCGTTTGATGAAAATGATGATCCTGCCAAAAAATCCCAGGTGTGCCTGGCATGGCTGACTGCGGATATCAGGGATGCATTTGAGGTTTTGAGTTTGACAATTCTCGAGCAGGTCCTGCTTGGAAATTCCGGCTCCCCACTCCGTAAAGCTCTGATTGATTCCGGATTGGGAAGCACTCTTTCGGACGGGAGCGGATATGACGCAGACAACAAAGACACGATGTTTGCCTGCGGTCTGAAAGATGTGGATCAATCATCTGCCGAAGCAATTGAAAAAATTATTTTCGATACACTGACCGGTCTGGTTAAAAATGGAATCGATCGACAACTTGTTGATTCAGCCATTCATCAGATTGAA
>JAJRPH010000380.1 GCA_024280875.1 Deltaproteobacteria bacterium
AACGGCGATCATCGGCGTTTCAGGCCAGCCCGGAACATTCACCCGGCAAGTACTGACGGCAATGGCGGAATACAATGAACGGCCCATTGTGTTCGCCCTTTCCAATCCAACGTCACGATCTGAATGCACGGCAAAAGAAGCCTATGTCTGGACAGAAGGCCGCGCCATTTTCGCCAGCGGCAGCCCTTTTGATCCGGTAGCGCTGGAAGACAAAATATACGAACCCGGACAGGGAAACAATGCCTATATTTTTCCGGGGGTGGGGTTGGGGATAATCAGTTGTAAAGCCAGGCATGTTACGAATGAAATGTTTCTTGCGGCCGCAAAAACGCTTGCCGCCGAAGTATCGCCAAACGATCTCGTACGGGGAAGCGTCTATCCGCCGTTGAAACAAATCATGGACGTATCCGCAAAAATTGCGGTGGCAGTGGCGGAAATTATATTTGATCAGAGCCTTGCAACCATTCCAAGGCCGGATGATCTGCCAACATTTATCCGGTCCCGGATGTACACGCCCATTTATCCGAAGTATGCGTAAGAGACTGCTTGAAAGAAAGAAAATGTCGGTGCCTAAAAAATTTCATTTGGAACGATCCATGGGGCTTTTCGAGGCAACAGGGGTGGGCGTTGGCGCAATCGTTGGCGGCGGCGTGTTGGCCCTGTCTGGGATAGCGTTTGCTACAACTGGCCCCAGTGCCATCATTGCATTTGCTTTAAACGGCATCATTGCAGTTCTGACCGCCCTCAGTTTCGCAGAGATGGCCGCAGCTTTTCCCGAATCCGGCGGCACCTATACATTCTCAAAAAAAGTCTTGTCCGCACCGGCCGCGTTCATGGCGGGATGGGTGGTTTGGTCCGCTTCTATCATGGCCAGTGTCCTGTATTCCCTGGGATTTGCATTTTACGCGGCAAATGCCATAAATAGTGTTCTTCAGTTTTTATCAGTGACCCTGCCTTTTTCCGTGACAGGCAGGAGCAGTATCATTTTTCTATCACTTCTCGCAACCACCTACTACAGCCTTTCCCTCATTTATAAAAGTTTCGGGGGCGGTCAATGGGCCACTTGGGGAAAGGTGGCGGTGTTTACCGTTATCATTGCGACTGGTTTCTGGTATCTGGCCAGCAAACCATTTTCATTTATTCAAGCACCCCTTACCCCGTTTTTTGCGACCGGCCCAACGGGCCTTTTTCAGGCCATGGGATATACCTTTATTGCATTGCAGGGGTTTGATCTCATTGCAGCGGTCGCCGGTGAAGTAAAAACTCCTGAAAAGAATGTTCCGCGAGCAATGATGCTGTCTTTAGGAATTGCGCTTGCCATCTATCTGTCGCTTCTTTTCATCATTGCGACTGCCGGGGTTTGTCCCGGCCAGGATATTGTTCAAATGAGCCGAAACAACCCGGAAACCGTCATGGCCGTGGCTGTTCAGAATTATCTGGGACCTTTTGGCTACTGGCTTGTCATGGTGGCGGCGATTCTTGCCATGCTGTCGGCCCTTCGCGCAAATCTACTGGCGGCATCACGCATTGCTCTGACTATGGCGCGGGACCGGTCGCTTCCCCGGCAGCTTGAACGAATCAGCAAATCCAAAAAAACGCCTATCCATGCAACAGTCCTGACCATGTTTATGGTGACGGCCATTCTTTTATTGTTACCGGATGTCGCAAAGGCCGGCGCTGCTGCCAGTCTCATTTTTATGGTGTCATTCGCGCTTTCCCACTGGACCGCCATACTGGCCCGGATCAGGACCGGATCAAAATTTATGCCGTTTTTAGCACCCTGGTTTCCCGCCACGCATGTCACCGGAGCGGCCGCATGTATCGGGCTAGCTGTTTTTCAGGGTATCCAGGTCCCGTCTGCAGGACTCATCGGCATTGTTTGGCTGGGAATCGGAGAAATTCTTTACCTGACTTTTTTTGCTCAGCGTGCATCCGTTGTTGATGTCTCCAGCGCGGCGATGGACCCTCAGCTTCAGTTATTACGAGGCCGAAACCCGCTGGTCCTGGTCCCTATTGTGAATCCCGATAATGCCAAATTCATGATTTCTCTGGCGACTGCCATGGCACCCCCGAAGATTGGACGGGTGCTGCTCCTTTCCGTTGTGAAACCACCTGAAGACTGGCACCCAGGCAGTCGGGTGCCCCAGCTATCAAATGTCCAGACGGTCCTCAAAGAAGCGCTGACCTCTTCATTTGCCGGCGGTCTGGCACCACAGACATTAATAACGATTAGTTCTGATCCATGGCAAGAGATTATCCGGGTGGCCCGCATCCATCACTGTGAAAGTCTTCTGCTGGGACTCAGCGATCTGGAAGGGGAAAATGCAACCAGATATATTGAAAAACTTATGGGCCGGGTGGATTCGGATATTGTGGTGCTGCGCGCAGCAGATGGATGGGACATGTCTTCAGTAAAACGAGTACTTGTACCCATTGGAGGGCTTGGCGATCAGAACCAGCTGCGGGCCAGAATCCTGGGCAGCCTTCAATACATGGGGATTGATCAGATTTCCTTTTTGCAGATATTACCGGAAACCACACCGGAAGAATCTCTTATTCACCGGCGAAAATGGTTAAAGCGCATGGCAGAAGACGGGCGTATAACGAACGCCCGGATCATTGTGGAACGCAGCAAGCACCCGACGGATGAAATCATAAGGCATGCCGCGAACAATGACCTGCTGATCCTGGGTCTTCAGCGGCTGGGCCGGCGCCAGAAAATGATCGGAAGTGTGGTGCGACATATCGCCGGACAAACGACCTGCGGTCTTATTCTGATAAACCGAAGGCGATAACCAGTTAATTTTGCGGCACCTGAATCCGCACTATCGATGGTTTCTCTTTTTTCTATGATTTTCAATAATTGCGTTTCGTTTTGCAGGGGAAAGATTCTGCCAGTTTTTATACTGTTTCATCATTTTCTGTTTTTGGGGCCCGGGCATTTGCCGAAATTTCATATATCGCTGCCGAAGAATCTGTTTTTGGGTTGGCGGCAGCTTCTGCCACTTCAGCAATCTTTCCCGAACCTGCTGCTGTTCCTGGGGGGATAGCGACTGGTAACGGTTAAAATTCTCTTTTATCTTGTTCTGTTTATCTTCCGGAAGGTCTTTGAACGTCTGGTAATTTTTCTTCAGCAATTCCCGGCGGTCCTCCGGGAGGGCCTTGAATTCGTGATACTGCTCACGGAACCGGGCCTTTTCATCCGGAGACAGCGTTTCCCACTTTTCCATGCCGGACGGCACAAGCGCATCAGCGCAAAATCCTGTCACCGATACAGTCAGCAGCATCCCGGCCAATATAATAATATTAATTTTTCTTCTCATCGGTTTCTTCCTCAGCGAAAAGATGATAATCTTTCATCAATTCCAAATCTTCTAAAATGTCCATCAGCTCCAGCATTTCAAGGACATCGACAATTTCCTTATCCTCATCTATGACTACCGGATTTTCGGTCGTTTGACGCCCCTCTTCAGCCATTGCATGTGCGCCAAATCCAAACATAATCGAACTGATAATTATAAAAATATATCTTCCCAATTTTATATTTCGCCCATTGCTAAAATTTCATCCCAGTTCTCAAGCAGCTCCAGGTTATTGACAATTTCGTAGTCACGGTATAATGCCATATTTTCTGAAATCAAGATAATCGATGGATCCAACGCGGTGGGCGCTGACCTGTAGGAAATGACCGTTCCTGTCGCAATCACCAGCAACGCGGCGACAGCCCCCAGCGCAGGTCGCCAGCCCCATGAATTTTTTTTAAAAAACGACCATTGCTGCTTTTTATTCTCAAGGGCATCGATTTTATTCCAGAAATTTCGGGCAAAATCATATGACGATTCCACAGGTTTGATGTCGCAAAGCAGACTGTCGAGAGATTTCAGGACATCAAATTCTTTCCGGCATACGGCGCAGTCTGTAAGATGACGACGCACTGATTCCGTTTTTTGAAGAGACAATTCACCGTCAATCAACTGAGAAATTAAGCCCTTCATATGACAATTATTTTTCATCGTTTTAGTGTCCAAATTATAAATGTCCGGCAAGAGCCTGCTTCAGGTCCTGTCTGCCTCTGAAAATTAATGTCTTGACCTTACCTTCCGACACCGACATCTGACTGGCAATTTCATTGTACGAAAATTCGTTATATATTCTTAATACGACGGCGATGCGCTGCTGCTCGGGGAGATTCTTCAAAGCCGCTTTA
>JAJRPH010000381.1 GCA_024280875.1 Deltaproteobacteria bacterium
CTGGCTGGTCAGTTCCTTCCCGCTTGTGTTGTATGTTTTGATATCCTTTATTTTATGATAATGTGCATGCTGTGTGTCTATATTCAGGAGTGCCAGAGATGTATTGCCCTGTATGCCGGACAGAATATTGTTAAAATCATGCGCAATGCCAGCGGCCATTATTCCGATGGCTTCTATTTTCTGGGCCTGAAACAGTTGTTTTTCCAAATTTTTTTGCAGTGTAATATCTCTGATAAAGCACAGCAGCGCCGGAGTATTTTCCCAGATTACCGAAACCGTACTAATCTGTACCCATAATAATTCATTGTTATTGTTTGTTATTCTTACAGTGTTGCCGGGCGTGTTATCCTTTTCTGTTTCGTTTTTCGAAGAGCTTTGAAAAAGGTGATTTAAAAAATTCTGATTATTTATATGACAGAGTTCAATAAACGGCTTTTCATAAAGGTCACGGGCGGAACAGCCAAGCAGTACCTCGGTTCTTTTATTATGAAACTTGCTGACGCCGTCCTGATAAATAATGATGGCGTCATTCGCATTCTCAACAAGCAGCCGGTATTTTTCCTCGGAATCCTTGAGCGCATTTTCTGTTTTTTCCCGCTCTGCAATTTCAATTTTTAAGTCGGTGTTTGATTTTTTTAATGCATTTGTGCGTTTATCAACCATGATTTCAAGATTCTCTTGATGTTTTTTCAGGATTTTTTCAATGCGCTTTCGTTCCTTCACCTCTTCTTTTAAGTTTATGTTAATTGTATCGCCACGGTGTTTTTCTTTTTCCAGAAAGTGGATCAGGTCAATATTTTCAAACTGCAGTTCTAATGTGATACGGGTTTTATTAAACAGATAATAAGCCGACACGGATGCCAGTATGAGATAGAGTAAGATCATTCCGCCCATGGCCTCTTGTATCAGGGTCCCGGCGGTAAGGAAAACAATAAAAAGCGGCAGCAGTGCTGGTGTCGCATAGGCAAGGAATGCCGGCAGAATTGCCGAGAAGGTGCCGATGGCACCGGATACCATCCCCACAAGAATAAACGACAGAAAAACCTGGTGCGGAAAAGATGATTTCGGGAAAATAAGTATTGCCGAGCTTCCCCATATGATACCGGAAATAAAAATTAACCGGATAAATATTTTTTCCCACTGGAGGGCGTTTTTTTCAGATATTTTTAACCGACGATAGCGGATTATGAAAAAATGGCGTATCAGTGTGATAAAAATAGCCGCAATAATCCATAAAACCAGATTGGCATGAGAAACCAGCGGCCAAAAGAGAATCCCAGTGACAATTGCAGCCGTTGTAGATCCTAAAGAAGCGATATGGGACTGCTCATATAGCTGGTTGACTTGTTCCAGCAGGAGCTGTTGATCCTTTTTGGTTTTCTGCGGCATAATTTATAATAAAATATAGATTATTGTTTCAGGTGGTTGCCCTGATGTTTTTATTAAACCTGATGCTCCTATCAAACTTGATGCTCCTATCAAACTTGATGCTCTTGTTAAATGGGTTATGTCTTCAGTACCCAGGTTAATTCCGGTTGAGAATATACTATTATTTCAAAATGAAAGTGATTTATCAAGCTCTTCTCTGACAATTCGTGCCAGATCTTCAATTAAATAGGGCTTCTTAAGGCATGCACCCGCACCCAGCGCCTGGGCCTGTTCGATTCTGTCAGATGTTGAATAACCGGTTGCAATAATGGCTGTCTGGCCGGGATTGATTTTAATAATTTCTATATAAGTATCTAAGCCATCTATCCCAGGGGGCATGATCATATCTAACATGAGCAAATCGGTTGGGTTGTTTTTGATATATTCAATGGCTTCTTCACCGCTGGATACGGTGCTGGCATTATAACCCAGTTCAGTCAGCATCTGGGCGGCAAGTTCTCTTTGTTCCCGGATATCATCCACAACCAGTATAGTTTCCTTGTTCCCGTTAAATAAATCATAGGGGGCATTTAGGGCGTCAGTAGAAATATCAGATTTTACTGCCGGAAAGTAAATTGATATGGCACTGCCTTTACCGGGAATGCTTTTGATTTCTATATAGCCGTTATGATCATGCACCACTCCCCAGACCATGGCCATGCCAAGGCCGGAACCGCTTTTTCCCATTTTCTTTTTTGTATAAAAGGGCTCAAAGATTCTGTCCCTGTCTTCTTGTGTCATGCCGGTACCGGTATCTTCTATCCGGAGCGTTACGTATTCTCCTTTCTTAATTTTTTCATACCCGGGCCGGGGTGTATCAATATACTGGTTTTCTGTTGCAATGGTGATTGTCCCGCCATCCGGCATGGCTTCGGCTGCATTTGTCATCAGATTCATTATGGTTTTAGAAATGTGAACGCCGGAAGCGGACATATTCAACAGACTGCGATCCAGCCGGGTGACGACATCTATCCGTGGATGATGATTTAAAAGTGCTTTATATTCAGGGCTGTTAAGGTGTTCCCTGATAAGGACGTTTAAATTTAATATGGAAAGATCGGGAAGCCCTCTTCGGGCGAGCGTCAGCAGATCCTGCACAATGGAGGCTGCTTTTTCCCCTGATTTTTTTATGGTTTGAATCGGTTTCCGAAGAGGGCTTTCCAGGGAAAGCTTCATCAACAGCAGGTCTGGATAGCTGACAAGTCCGGAAAGAATATTGTTCAGATCATGGGCAACGCCGCCGGC
>JAJRPH010000382.1 GCA_024280875.1 Deltaproteobacteria bacterium
GAAAATGAAAAAAAACTTTTAGAATGGCAGAATAGCTGGGAAAAGGCAGTTGCCCCCCTGGGACTTGATGTCAATTCCGTGCCTGCTCATGCCAACGCCCTGATGGAAGATCTTAAAGGGCTGTTTGATAAACTCAAGGAAGCCAATATACTGCAAAAACGTATTGACGGGATCGACCGTGATGCATCCGTGTTCTCTTCTATGGTCAGTAACCTGGTAACCGATGTAGCCCGGGATCTTACCGGTTACCCTGCTGAAAAAGCAGCAATGGAAATGAACCTTCGTTTAAAAGAAACGCGAACCGCATACTCAAAAATACAAACCCTTGAAAATCAAATCAACAAAGAGAATCTCCGGATCAGGCAGTCCGCAAGAACTATCACAGAAATAGAAGTGTTCCTGGATACCATGTGCGAGGAAGCCGGGTGTAAAGACTATAAAGACCTGTCTGAAGCGGAAAACCGATCTCTAAAACGCAGAGAACTGGAATCCGAACTGAAAGCTTTAGAAACGCAACTTTTAAAACTCAGCGTTGGCGCTTCTATTGAAGATTTTGTCAAAGAATCCCTAACAGTGGAACCTGACAGTATTCAATCAGAACTCAAGAACCTTTCTGAAAAAATCGATCTTTTAATAAAAGAAAAATCTCATCTTGACCAGACCATCGGCAGCGAGCGGACCGAACTCAGTAAAATGGACGGCAGCGCCCGTGCGGCGGCACTGGCTGAAGAAACTCAGGCCATCTTAGGCGGCCTTGAAGAAAACATTGAAGACTATGCCAGCTTTCGCATGGCAGCCACAATTCTAAATCAGGCGATTGAACGGTTTCGGGATAAAAATCAGTCCCCGGTTCTCCAAAAAGCCAGCTCCTTTTTTTCCCGGCTAACCAGCGGATCTTTTGAAGGCATCCGGGCTGAATTTAATGATTCCGGAAACCCGGTGATAGCCGGCATCCGTAAAAACGGTAAAGAAATCGTCAGTGTTAGCGCCATGAGTGAAGGCACCGCAGACCAACTATTTCTTTCCTTTCGCCTGGCAGGTCTGGAAGAATATCTTGACAAAAATGCTCCCATCCCCTTTATCGTTGATGATATTTTAATCAAGTTCGATGACATTCGGGCAAAAGCCACACTGATGGCACTTGCCGGATTATCTAAAAAGACCCAGATTATTTTTTTCACCCACCACCGCCACCTTGTAAACCTGGCCGAAAAGCACATTGATCCGTCGATTTTAGCCATACACACTCTAAACGCCTGAATTTCTTGACAGCTATGAATATGTTCACAAACTTCAGGGATATCGACATGTCTATGCTCATAACTTGACCGGCAATGGGTATAAAGTCATGTTATATGCTCTTGTGAGCGGAACAAATTTTTATGTCATTGCATGCACCTGTGATCCTGAATCCTATGATACACATGAAGAGACATTTAATAAAATCATCAAAAAGTTCAAATTCAGAATATAAACTACCCTTTATACCTTAAAGCTTCCCCAAATATTTGACGATCCTTTGAATCGTTGCCGCAGATTCACGATTAAACTGTTCGGTTTCTTTGTCCGTAAAATCTTCAAATTTGACGACATCACAGTCCTTCATCACCGTCAGCAGCTCCAAAACGACCTTATCGGCCAAATCATCGAGTTGAACCTTTTTAACATCTGCGTCATCAAGTGCGGAAATCTTTAAAACAGCGTTTTTTAATGGATCATCCGGATCATTTAATCGTTTTTGCATTATTTCAGATATCAGGATAAAAATAACATCGATTTTGTTACTCTTGATCAACGTCGGGCTGTGGAAAAAAGAAAAGTCTTTTTGAATACAAACCGAGCCTTTATGAAGATCCATTACTTTCTCGAACCAGTTAATCGTGTAACGTTTATAATCGCCCTGACCCCATTTTTCCTTTTCCCATATATGCGTATGGATAATCTTATTTAATTGGGCAAAACAATCATTCTGATTTTCAAAATTATATGCCCCCAGTAATGCGCCGGACTGAAAAATATCCACACCGGGTTTGTTCGCGTGCTCTGATATTTCAGCGCATAAAATCCGCAGCTCTTTGCCGGGCCTGGCGATTAAAATTTTAAAAGACGGTTTTCCCTTTTCAATATGCTGAAGTTCTTCCGCAGACTCCGGGGGGGTCACTTTTTCAGCAATAGACGGCGGTAAAAAAGCAGCCAACAAATTAGGGCTCAGGTCAACAATCTCCAAGACAGCTTGAAATACTGCCAGTTCATCTTCTTCCAGAGGCTGAACAGGAATCAGTCTGCCGGGTTCCAGATACGGCATGAAAACATTCAGCATGGCCTCCAGTCCCCCTTGCCAGTGCGCACTCCGAGGATCTTTACCTTCATCTATCCATTGTTTAACTTTTTGGGATATCTCATCCATCATATGTTCCTCTTATATTCTCAATTTTTGATGATTTTTTAAAAAAAATTATCAAACCAGATTAGCCAATAGATTGTCAAATGGTTTCACCGAGTTCATTCCGAAGCAAATCCCAATCAAAATGCAAAATTTTCAACTGGTTTTCATTCCAAAACGATAAATATTGTTTGACTTTTGTTGGAATAACTCACACTTTTGATTCGTTCATTCACGGCATATTGGTCATTTTTTTGCCATTAGGTAATAAAGAATAGAGGAGTAAAATTCGATCCATGAAATCTTTTGAAGATCTTTTTATAGAACTGAGTAAAAAAGCCGCCGAAAGGGATGCGGGCTCCGGAACAGTGAACGCTCTGGTCGCCGGGAAGCATGCTATAGGCAAAAAAATTGTTGAGGAAGCCGCTGAAGTATGGATGGCATCGGAATACGAAGGCCATGAAAAAACCGCAGAAGAAATTTCTCAGCTTATCTATCATATTCAGGTGATGATGCTTGCCTGCAATTTAAGCCTAAAAGATGTCTACAAATATTTATAGATGCCCGGCAAAGGAAATGGAACCAATGATCAAAATTGCTTTACCCAATAAAGGAACTCTATCTGAAGACTCAGTACGCCTGATGACCGAAGCTGGTTATAAATGCAAACGATATAACCGTGAACTATTCGTACATGACAAAAAAAATGAGATCGATTTTGTATTTCTTCGGCCACGTGATATCGCTGTTTATGTGAGCCAGGGAATTATAGATATCGGAATTACCGGAAGAGATCTGGCCCAGGAAGCCGACGTCGTGCTTGATGAGGCACTGGCCCTGGGATTCGGCCAATCTAAATTCTGTTATGCTGTTCCTATACAGAGTTCACTGACACCGGATGACTTCAACGGCTTGCGGATTGCCACATCCTATCCCCATCTTGTCAAAAAAGACCTAGTGAAACGACAGATTCAGGGAGATATCGTAAAACTCGACGGCGCCGTAGAGATCAGTGTCACCTTAGGGGTAGCGGACGCCATTGCTGATGTTGTTCAATCCGGTCGAACACTTACAGAGGCTGGTCTAAAAATTGTCGGATCACCCATTCTTGAATCCGAAGCATTGATTATTGCAGGACCGCATACATCGATTAACGATCCATTCATCACAACCTGTCTTGACCGAGTGCGCGGTATCGTCGTGGCACGGAAATATGTCATGATGGAATACGATGCTCCGAAAAATTTGCTTAAAAAGTTCTGTGCCGTCACACCAGGACTTGAATCACCGACCATCGCGCCGTTGAGCAAATCCGGATGGGTCGCTGTTAAAGCCATGGTAAAACAAAAAGATGCCAACAACGTAATGGATGACCTGACAAAACTTGGAGCAAAAGGCATCATTGTAACCAACATCAGGACATGTCGTCTCTAACCCGCAACGAAACATAAACCTGATAGAACCTAATTTTACTTGACGGCATATTTGAATTGTTCCATATTATCCCATGATAATATGTATTTATATAGTTTGGAGTTTATCTGTCGGATATAGAATATTTGTGTACTTTTTATTTTAAGTTATACGAGACTCAAGCGGGACAGTGCTTATAACTTTGAAAATGATAAAAAAATCATTACTTGCCATACTATTATTCTTTTTGGTTTCCGGCTCAGCTGAATGTAAATCACTGCAGCCGTCGCTCATCATTACAAATCTTTCCCTGACAACCTCTGCCGAACACGGACTCTATGTTCACAATGGATGCCTCCTGACGCTCAAAGGCTCCATTAATCCCCACGCAATCCTGGTTTCAGCCTATATTGCAGATGATCAGGACCGCTTGATTCGGGAGGTTTCAAAAAGGCTGAAAATTAATCCGAATACCGGTGATATCACTGGTTCTCTCTTCATGGGGTCTTTGCGGGAAGCGGTCAGCATTCATTTCGACATTAAAATTCAGGATCCGACAAGCAAGCAGTTTGCAAAAGGCACATCGAATACACTTTCTGTCGATAACGGCTATCCGAAAGTCCAGATCATCAAACCGATCAATCACTCATATTGTAAAACAGCACCGATTATGATTTATGGTACAGCATCTGATAACATATCCGGAATCGCCTCTGTAGAGATCAGCCTTGATGGCGGTTTGACATATTGCAATGTTGATTCTTTCAGAAACGGTCAATGGAAATACTCATTAATGCCGACGGCTCCTGATACCGCATATAACATTAAAGTAAGATCAACAGACATTGTCGGACTTGCAATGGTGTCTGATAATTTGTCCATCTATTATAAAACGCCCCCTCCGGCAGTCAAAAAAACTGCTAAACCGGTCAAAAATAAACCCTCAAATTATTCCTGTAAAAATGCAAACAAATCTCCCGATGATGACGGAATTTGCACATACCGTGTGACGGATGTAAAAAACAGCCGTTTCCAGCCGACCGAATTATTTACATTAAAAGAGGAAATGGCCATAATTGTCAAAGGGTATGGCGGCAATGTCGTTACTATAAAAATCATTGCCCCTTCTACCGAAAAAGTAGTTTTTGAATTAACAGATTATATCCCTGCCAATAAGCACAAAATGTGGAAATGGAAACTTTCACAACTCGGAACATTTCAGGCAGTCTTGTTTGTTGATGGTATAGA
>JAJRPH010000015.1 GCA_024280875.1 Deltaproteobacteria bacterium
CAAGCCGAAGTCCTATCGGCCTTCGGTCATCGGATCGACACTGGTGGGGTCTTACGTCCTGTTGTCAGATAAACCACTGCCAGTTGCGGGCTCACGATATTTTTTTGATTTTATCTCTGAAACTCCTGAAAAAAGATCCAAATTCGAGGCGCGCAAATCCTGAGTGATGATTTGTACTTAGCGTACCATGAAGAAACGAAGGATGTAGCGCAACAAAGAATTTGGACTTTTTACGAAGCCATCATTATTTCATTTCAATATATTTAAAAAAACAAGTGCCCGGATAGAATATTTCAGATTTTGAAAAATATGTGGTTTAATACAATGGATGAGGCGGATCATGAATGATGTAAACAACCGGGAATCTACTCGTAAAAAAGTTTGGCAGGATACTGAAGCGACAATAAAAGTGAATGATCCGTTCAGCTCCGGCTCTCGAAAGACCATGACCATTAATGGGATTGTCGATAATCTCAGCACAGGCGGCATGTTTTTAAAAACAGAAGAGTCCGTTCCGGTGTCATCAAAAGCAGAAATAATAATTAAATTTGACCCTGCTTCCAGTTCATCCGATCTTTCTGTAAAAGCATACGGAACAATCGTTAATGCGGCTGAAAATGGCGTGGGCATTAAATTTACATCAATTGACATGCGGAACTACAGCGGTGTATCATCAAAAAAATGAACAAAAGATCATAATTCAGTGATTCCCTCTATCCCGCAGAAGGCATGAAACCGGAATTGACACCTGATATCTTTATTGATATGAATGGCCGGACTGATGTTGCGTTGAACGGGAAAGAGGATTATGAAACAAAAAATTTGCTGCGGTTCACGGGCCTGGAGGCAACCTGTCAGCAGGTGTCAGGGATTGATGATCTTGATCATTGTATTAAGTGTCAGAACATACTGCCGGGTGTTGAAAAATGGTTCGGATATGCGGGCATCAAGGGCAATATAGATAATAAACCCCAGAAAGGATGGGCTTTTTTCAGCCCAGTTGGCATCAAAGAAAAATAAATATATCATTATAAAATCAAGAGTATAAAAAGGATACCGTCTTCATGAAAATCGATTTTAAGCCCTGCGGTTTGCCGGCCTGGATCGGCAGTCTGCCTCTGGAAGACCATGGCAAAGCCGTCCAAATGATGATGGAATATACACCGGATATCCCTTTATGGATTCAGCTGCCCCATTTTAAGTCAGAGGGGATGATCGCGCAGTTTTTGCCGGGCATGCCAGGGCTTCGGATTGAAGAAGACCGGAAATTCATTCAAACAAATGATGATGCGTTTGATCAGGAAATCCTGTCATTTTTTGAAGAGTACATGGGCATCATGGAGGATGAATCGCAACTGGCCCGCTCACGGTTTGCGCTGACCCGTGATGCGGCCCCCGGTTTTTTTGAGTTCATAAAAATCCTGGATGTTCTTGAGAAACCGCCGGTCGGTATTAAGGGGCAGATTACCGGCCCGTTTACTTTTTTAACCGGTGTGGTGGACCAGGATGGGAAAGCCATATTCTATGATGATCAACTGCGGGATGCAGCAATTAAGTGTATTGCGTTAAAAGCCCGCTGGCAGGTGAAGCAGCTAAAAGAATACGGGGTTCCGGTGATTATATTTTTAGATGAACCCGGCCTGACCGGTTTCGGATCATCGGCGTTTATCAGCGTGTCCCGGCAGGATGTCGAGGCCTGTCTGGAAGAGGTGATTGCGGCCATTCATGAAGAAGGTGCTTTGGCCGGCGTTCATGTGTGCGCTAATGCCGAATGGCCGGTAATTCTGGATTCATCGGCCGACATTGTCAGTTTTGACGCGTATTCGTTTTTTGATAAATTTATACTGTATCCTGACCAGATTAAAAGATTTATTGAAAAAGGCGGTCTTATTGCATGGGGAATAGTACCCACCGGAGATATCTCGTCTGTGGAAAAAGAAAGTGTTGAATCCTTGGCAATGCTCTGGGAAAATGAAGTCCTCCAGATGGAAGCAATAGGTATTGACCGCTCAAGGATTATCGAACAGTCGCTGATTACACCGAGTTGCGGAACGGGTTCCTTGCCGCTTGATATTGCAAAAAAAGTGATTCATATGACACGTGAACTATCTGTAAAAATAAGAGAATCGTCAGGTGTATAGGTAGAAGACTGAAGTAAAAGATATTTGTTTCAAACAAAAATGATATTTTTTTAATTCGAATTCTTATACATCTGAGTAGTTATAAATTAAATAAATATAGGTAAACTTATGTCAAAAAAAGATCAGGAAAAAGGCTTTAAAGGAGCCAATAAGTATATTTTAGATGACGAGCTGGCAAAAATCGTCAATATTACAATGGAACTGGAAATGCCGCTCCTTTTGAAAGGAGAGCCAGGGACCGGCAAAACCATGCTGGCCCATGCTATTGCGGAATCCTTGCGTATGCCGCTGATTTCGTTAAATGTTAAATCAAGTATGAAGCTGGTGGAAGCGTTGTATCAGTATGACACTCTGACCCGATTAAACGACAGCCGGTTCGGTGATTCTACAAGAGATGCCAGTCGCATTGAAGACTATATTAAAATGGGAAAGATCGGCCAGGCGTTTACAGCAGAGCAGCGAACGGTTCTGTTGATCGATGAGATAGATAAAGCGGACACTGATTTTCAGGATGATATGCTAGATGTGCTGGATCAGATGGAATTTGATATCATTGAAATTGATAAAACAATTCAAGCAGTCCATCGGCCGGTGTTCATTATCACCTCAAATGCAAAAAAAGATCTGTCGGACCCGTTTTTGGGCCGGTGCAATTTTCATCATATCGCGTTTCCGGATCCCAAAATGATGCGGAAAATTATCAATGTTCATTTTCCGAACCTGACACCGGAACTGATGGAAAATTCAATTGCCACATTTTATCGATTGCGGGAAATCGATGCTGTGGAAAAGAAACCGGCCACCCGTGAGCTGATTAACTGGATCCGGGCGCTGGATGCGGATCCGGATTTTAAGGCAAAACAGCTGGCAAAAGGGGTTATTCCCTTTTTGGGGATATTGTTTAAAAAAAGTCAGGATTATGTTACAGCCAACAACCTGACCAATCGCCATAAGCTTTTTTGATATGTTTATTGAATTTTTTTATAAATTAAAAGAAGCAGGTATCCCGGTTTCGCCCACATCCTTTTTGACCCTTCAAAAAGCGCTGTCCAAGGGTCTGATTCAGTCGCTTGGGGATTTTTACACGGCAACCCGGGCCATTCTGGTGAAAAGCGAGCGGTATTTTGATCTTTATGACCAGATATTTGCCCATTATTTTGAAGGCGCGGAAATGCCGGATATTGAGGGAGTCGAACTGGACGGCATCGCCAAAGCCCTGCTGGAAGAATGGTTGAAAAATCCCAGGCAAATCGCTGATGCGCTCGGTATTGATGAATCAGTATTAAAGAATCTCTCCCCGGAAGAACTGCTGGATTACTTTAAAGAGCGGTTAAAAGACCAGACCGAACGGCATGACGGCGGAAATAAGTGGATCGGCACCGGCGGGACTTCCCCGGTCGGGCATTCCGGCTATCATCCGGAAGGATTGAGGGTGGGGGGATCATCCAGGAATAAATCAGCGCTCAAAGTGGCAAATGAGCGGCGTTATAAAGACTATTCCCGATCCGGTCCGTTGACCCAGGCAATGATGGGGGAGGCTTTAAAACAACTCAGAAATATGATACCATCCGGCCCGAGAGACCAGGTCAATATTGATGCCAGTATCTATCAAACCATGAAAAATGCCGGTGAAATAGAGATTATATTTGACCGGGGTTTGAAAGACCGTCTCAAAATCATACTGGCGATTGATAACGGGGGGTGGTCTATGGACCCCTATGTTCAGGTGGTTCAGACATTATTTGATTATGCCAGGTCTCAATTCAAGGACTTGAAAACATATTATTTTCATAATACGATTTATGATACGGTCTGGGAAGATCCCTCACGGTACAAAAAACCGAAACGGGTAGACCTCTTTGCCCGAAAAGACCCGGATACCCGCTTGGTTCTGATAGGTGATGCCAGTATGGCGCCTTATGAACTTATGGCCAGGGACGGGTCAATTTATGTTCATGAACGAAGCGGAATGAGTAGCATCGAACGGTTAAAGTTTCTTGCAGATACTTTCCCGCATAATGTCTGGTTGAATCCGGTTTCAGAGCGGATGTGGGCGTATACTCGATCGATTAACGCGATCAGCCAGATTTTCCCCATGTTTGAACTGTCTATTGATGGCCTGGAACAAGCGGTCACCCACTTGATGGCCGCTTAACACTCTAAGATTGAGGTAAAAAGTATGAATAACTGGCTACGAAGAAACCATCGGAAATTAAAAGTTATAATGTTTGTTTCCGTATTCTTTTTTGTTTTGTTTTCATTTAGTGATGTATTTGCCCGGAAACTGGCAGTAAATTCATCGGTTGCGAACGTCCGGTCCGGTCCGGGAACCAGTTACGAAGTGTTGTGGCAGGTGGAAAAATATACGCCCATGCTTGTTCTGGATAAGGACAAATCCGGAAAGTGGTATTATATCAAGGATTATGAAGGGACCATCGGGTGGATCAATAAAGATTTGATGGTAAAAATTGATACGGTGATCACAAAACCAAGAGATGAACGATGTAATATCCGATCCGGGCCCGGCACTAACAATGACATAATTTTTAAGGCCATTAAAGGGGTTCCGTTTAAGGTGCTGGAGCGAAAAGGAAACTGGATTCATATTCAACATGCCGATGGCGATGATGGCTGGATTCACAAGAACCTGGTTTGGTAGAGGAAGAAGGATGAAGGTGGAAGAATCAGCAATTAGTAACGGTCCGGGGACGGAACACGGCATATCGGTAAACAGGCATGGCTAAAAGGAAAAAAATGGGCGAATTGAAAATTCCTGAGAATCGAAAAATAGTGGTCGGCGTCGGTTCCGCGTTGATGGACCTGCTGGCGATGGAACCGGACGAATTTATGGCTCGGTTGGGGGTTGAAAAAGGTGGGATGAATCTGGTGGATCAAGCCTATATTGATGACCTGGTCGCTCAGACAACCTCGCCGCCGTCACTTGTTTCCGGCGGTTCTGCTTGTAACACTGCGCTCGGCGTCGCAAAACTGGGTGGAAGCGGTCGGTTTGTGGGGAAGATGGGAAATGATGAATTGGGGGAATCCTTTAAACTGGATTTAAAGAATAATTCGGTGGACCCGGTTCTTTTTAATTCAAAAACACCCACTGGACGGGTTCTTTCCGTGATTACACCGGATGCCCAGCGTTCCATGTTTACCTATCTGGGCGCGTCCGCCGAAATGCATCCGGATGAAATATCTTTGGATTGTTTTAAGGATGCGGCCATTGTTCATGTGGAAGGATATCTGTTGTTCAACCGGGACTTGATGATGGCTGTATTGAAATCAGCCAGGGAAAACGGCTCGCTGATCAGCCTGGACCTGGCCAGTTTCAATGTGGTGGAAGCGTCCATGGATATTTTAGAAAATATTATCAGAGATTATGTTGATATTTTAATTGCAAATGAGGATGAAGCCAAGGCATACTGCGGTCGAGGAAATGAAGCAGATACTGTGACGGCATTGTCTGAAAATGTTGATGTAGCGGTTCTTAAGCTTGGCCCTAAGGGCAGTCTTATCGCCCACCAGGGGCAGGTGTTTACCATTTCCCCAATGGGGTCCGGTGAAGCGGTAGATACAACAGGAGCCGGGGACCTTTGGGCGTCCGGGTTTTTATTTGGAATGGTCAATGGGTATTCGTTTGAAAAAAGCGGTCAGCTGGCGTCTGCCTGCGGGTATGAAGTTTGCCAGGTGATTGGGGCAAAAATTCCAGAAGACGGATGGACCCGAATTAGGCAGCTTTTATAATGAGACCTTGTTTTTTTTAAAAATTAACTATTGTCCTTCCAGAAATTTGGCATAATAGCCATTTTGGGAAGGGGAATAACGACTGAGATGGAGACAATTTAATGAGTGAAGAAAAATCCCGTAAAGAGCTTCTTGAAGAACCGGATCCGTTTTTAGTGTTTGTCGGCCAGGCGACAGAGTTTATAAAAAAATATCAGAATCAAATTATTGCTTCGGTTGGCGTTGTTGTTGCCGTGGCCATCGTGATAACCGGTGTCCTCTATTACAATAATCAATCTGAAAACCGTTCAGCCATGATGCTCGGCAAAGCTATTGCAAAATACAATGCAATAAAAAAGGATGAATCTGCTTTTATCGCGTATGAAAATGTGAAGAAAGATTACAAAAACATTGCGGAAAAATACGGGTCAACCGGTGCCGGCAAAGTCGCCCTTATGCAGTATGCGGATGTATGCTATCTGACCAAAAACTACGATGAGGCCATCAAGATATACAATAAGGCGCTGGTGGCTCTGGGTGAAACAGAGTTTAAGACCATGATTTTAAGCGGACTGGCATATTCCTATGAAGGAAAAGAAGATTATGAACAGGCGGCAAAGTACTTCGATATGATTGCGTCCGATGCTGCCGCCGTGATGAAAGATCAGGCGCTTTTTAATCTTGGCCGGATGTATGGGAAACTGCAAAAATCGGAGCTGGAAAAAGCGGCGTTCAGCCGGCTTGTTTCCGAATATCCGAATTCCATGTATTTTGATTTGGCCAATGAGAAAGTTGCCGGTTAAACCTGAGCTTCTTTTTATGCGGGTAGACCTGACCGGTCAGATTGAACGAATCACTTATACCAACCCGGAAAATGGATATACCATCGCACGGGTGAAAGTCCGGGGAGAAAAACGGGTGGTCACCGTTGTGGGAAACCTGATCGACCCCTTGCCCGGGGAGATTGTGGAGCTGCAGGGCCGCTGGAAGAGCCATCCGAAATATGGCGAGCAGTTTGAAGTCGAAGAGTACCGGACCACCGTGCCGGCAACAATCCATGGCATTAAAAAGTATTTGGGCTCAGGCTTGATTAAAGGGATCGGTCCGGTTATGGCCGGGCGCATCGTCAACCGGTTTGGTAAAAAAATACTCGATATCATAGAAAATAAGATAAACAGGCTGTCTGAAATCGACGGGATCGGCGATAAACGGATTGAAATGATCCAGACAGCCTGGGAAGAGCAGAAAGAAATCCGGTCCGTGATGATGTTTTTACAGTCTCATCAGATCAGCGCCGGATATGCCACCAAAATATTCAAGCAGTATGGTGACCGTTCCATAACGGTGGTCACTGAAAATCCCTTTCAGCTGGCAACGGATATCTTTGGTATCGGCTTTATGACCGCCGACAAGATCGCCGCCAATCTCGGTTTTTCAAAAGATTCTCCCCTGCGTATTCGAGCCGGAATTCTGTATGTCTTAAATGAACTCTTAAGTGACGGCCATGTGTATTATCCTTATCTAAAATTAATCGGAAAATGTTCTGAAATACTTGAAGTCTCCGGGGATCTTGTTGCCGCAGAACTGAAGCAGGTTGCCGCAGACAAACAAATTGTCATTGAAACAGAAGAAGACACTCTGTCCGAAAATCAGGACGACCCACGGGCCGTATATTTGGCCGGATACCATTTTTGTGAAACCGGCATATCCTATATGCTAAAGTGTTTGATGGCCACCCCAAAGGCCGCCCGATCAGTTGATGTCAATCAGGCGGTAAAATGGGTGCAGGAACAGCTTGATTTCTGTCTGGCGGAAAATCAGAAAAAAGCCATTTTATCTGCCGTTCAAAGCAAACTCATGGTTATTACCGGTGGTCCCGGAACCGGGAAAACGACGATCATCCAGGCAGTTTTGAAGATCTATCAACAACTGCACCTGAATATCCTTTTGGCCGCGCCTACCGGCCGGGCGGCAAAGCAGATGAGCGAAACCACCGGTTTTGCAGCCAGAACAATCCACCGGATGCTGTCATTTAACTTTCACAGCGGAGGGTTTCAGAAAAACGAAAAAGATCCTTTGGAGTGTGATCTATTAATTATCGATGAAGCCTCCATGATCGATACGGTATTGATGCATCACCTACTCAAAGCGGTGCCGCCGGAAGCCACGCTGATTCTGGTTGGGGACGTCAATCAGTTGCCGTCTGTCGGTGCCGGAAATATTCTGGCCGATATTATAGCATCCCATGTGGCGCCCGTTGTCCGATTGAATGAAATTTTCCGTCAGGCACGGCAAAGTCAGATTATTGTAAATGCCCATCTGATCAATAATGGATTTCTGCCGAAAATAGACGTTGAAAATGACGAGAATACGGATTTCTATTTTATTGCCCAGGAATCACCGGAACGCGTGCTTGATATTATTCTTGAACTTGTCGCAAGCCGGATACCCAAAAAGTTTGGTTTTGACCGGATTGATGAAATTCAGGTACTTTCTCCGATGCATAAAGGACTGGTCGGGACCGTCAATCTGAACAGTGAACTCCAGAAACGCCTGAATCCGCAGAAAGACAGTATTGTATCCGGCAATACGGCGTTTTTCTGTCATGACAAGGTGATGCAGATCCGCAATAATTATGATAAAAATGTTTTTAACGGAGATATTGGACGGATAACTGAGATCAACCGGGAAACCCGGGAGGTCATGGTTGGGTTTGATGGTCGAATTGTCCTCTATGACTTTACTGAGCTGGATGAGGTTGTGCCGGCATATGCCATATCCGTTCATAAGTCCCAGGGGTCTGAATATCCGGTGGTCATTATTCCGGTGCTGACCCAGCATTATATCCTGTTGCAGCGGAATCTTATTTATACGGCGGTCACTCGGGGACGTCGGCTCGTTATTCTGGTGGGTACCAAAAAAGCGCTGGCAATTGCAATTAATAATGATAAAACCCAGCAACGTTTTACCCGGTTAAAAGATCGGTTGCAGGGAAAAACATATCATCGTTTTTCTGATGTCGAAGTTCCGGTGGCAATGATTTTTCGCGATTGAAAAAAGGATATAAAAGCTGTATATTTTTTATTGACATAAATTAAATAAACATATATCAATCACATTTTATGTAGACGCAGTGAAAAAAAATTGGGTCGTTAACTCAGTCGGTAGAGTATCTCCCTTTTAAGGAGAGAGTCATTGGTTCGAGCCCAATACGACCCACCATATAAATTTGCTTGCGTCCCCATCGTCTAGCCTGGTCCAGGACACCGGCCTTTCACGCCGGCGACAGGGGTTCGAATCCCCTTGGGGACGCCACTTATTTCAAAGGGTTAAGTCAAATGACTTAACCCTTTTTGTTTTGGGGAGCATTTTTCCAACCCTATTTCCAACCTTTTGAGATGTTTTATCCCCCCCTCCGGTCTTTTTTTATGCACCGGGTAGTGACCATAATTTATTTTTAAAAATTTGTATATGATCGGCGTCTTTTCAACAGATCAGCCAGCTCCTTAACAATCAGAGCACATAAATAGTGCAAAATAGAAAAACTGTCGATTCTACCCCAGAAAATGAACATGAAAAAGCCGACATGGAATAATATTCGGTATTTTTGCAGAAATATACACCCTTGATTTTATTATGGTGCCGGAGGCGAGACTTGAACTCGCACTCCATCGCTGGTGGAGGATTTTGAGACCGGAAATGAAAAATTATGATTTTTCAACAATTTTAACATGTTGAAACGTTGGAATTTTTTTTGAACTTTTGGTTTGGTTTTTACGTTTGAGTTATGCAGTATTGATAACCGTGCTCTATCCACCACCATGAAAAGAATATTTCCCCCTCAATCGATCAAGTGAAGCGTATTGGCCAATTCGTTTCTATCGCCTGGTTCGACGGGAAAATGTTGAGCCAAAAGTTCACCGCAACGTAAGATACCATTACGCATTCCTTCCTCAGGATTACCCCTTTTAAAACCGGAGATAATGATGTCACTCAGCTCCTCCCAGTCATTCTGTGACAGCTTGGAAGTGATAGTGTCGTCTCCGACTACGTGCACCATATGCTCGTAAAGCGAGACATAGATGAGGATTCCGGTAGCTTTTTCGGTTGCACGTATCTTGAGCCGTTGAAAAGTTTCACGGGCTCGACGTTCCACCTCCTCCTGCATCTCACGTTTTGTAATCAGGGGTAGCCGTAGCAGAGGGAAATGGCTTGCCAGGGCAATGCCAATAAAAAAGGTGACTACCAGGATCGTAAGCACCATGAGAAGGTTGATACTGAAAGCGGGTGTTCCACTCCATCCCTCTGCGGAGAGGTTTATTCCCTGAAACCATCCCCATATACACCCAAGGACCAGCAGCGAGAACAAAAAGGCGAACAGGTCTTCCGCTCGGTCATAACGGCCCGAAGCGCTTACAACTACCGGGACCACTTCAGCCGATGTCATTTTTTCAACCTCGCTGATGGTGTCTTGGATATTGTTGATTTCATTTTTGTTAAATAATTTTGTCGCATTTTTCATAATAGTCACCATGATCCTGTTGCACCCCCACCGCCGGAAAAACCGCCCCCAAAGCCTCCGCTACTCCCCGAATTTGATAACATGGCTCGAATGATGAAAAAGAGGAAGACACCAAGGGCCGCAATTAGCACCCAGGCCCACCCTTTTCGCCCCGTTTTGAATAGATTGATGATCATTGCAACCACCAGGATAAGGCCACCGATTAGCGCGGGCCAGAACCACCAAGGGGCTTTCGCCTTAGGCAATTCGAGACCGCGTGCCATAGCATCCAAACCTCGCACCCCATTAGCGATACCACCTGCGAAATCCCCTCGTTTGAAGGCAGGAACGATGAGCTGATCCATCACTTGCTGGGCCTGATAGTCGAATTCCCGACCCCACTCGGCCCCCAACTCGATGCGTGCCTTGCGGTCTCCTCTGGAGATAATTAGCAGGATACCATAGTTGCGATCTTGCCAACCTATGCCCCAGTGGTCGAAGAGTTCGGTCGCGTATTGCTCAATGCTATAGGTCACTGCATCATGACTTGCTAACGAAGGAATGGTGACCACATAGAGCGGTATTTTCTCCTCGCGAAGTAACGCCGCTGCTTTTTTATCAATCTGCTCCCCGGTCTCCGGATTGATTAAATCAGCATTGTCCACATAGTAGTGCTCCGAAGGTGGCTTATCGGGGAAAGTGACACCAAATGAGCACAGCGGCACCAGCAATATAAGGAGTGGCAGCAATGTTATAGTTGTTTTTCGTTTCATAATGAGTTTTCCAATCCTTAATGGTGAAAATTATCCGAGGCAAAAATTATTGAGATAAGCCATATATCATAGAGGATAGCCGTGCTTTGATAACAGTGCCCTATCATCTTTTGATTTATACGCATTTATAATGGTTATAGCATTAGTTTTAAGTGAACAAGCTTGATTTGAATAAAATCTCACCAAATTATACACATACACCACTTTTCCCGAAAAACAAAGTCATTGTATTATAAAAACCGAGGGTTGTCTATTGAAAGGTTAGGAATATCAATGACTTAACCGAATATCCACCATTTCATAGCAGGATCAATTCGATATCTAAAGAGTAACAACCATTTACATTATCTAAACTTGATGGCTTCGTAAAAAGTCCAAATTCTGTGTTGCGCTTCATCCTTCGTTTCTTCATGGTACGCTAAGTACAAATCATCACTCAG
>JAJRPH010000016.1 GCA_024280875.1 Deltaproteobacteria bacterium
GTTGTCATCGGGGCGACAATAACGGTACGGATATGCCGGTTCATTTCATCCGGTGAAATGACCAGACACGGCCGTGTTTTCTGGATTTCAGAACCGACTGTGGGATCAAGAACAGTCAAATACACATCAAACCGGTTGATTACCACTGCCATTGTTCATTATCCCAGTCGTTTGTCAGCGAATCCATTTCATCAATCACTTTGTCGTCACCATTTGCTGTCATGGTTTTGAATTCAGACTCCCATCCGTTGCGGGGATTACTGATCGGGCGGATAATGATTTGATTGTTGTCAACTTCAAGCTCAACATCATCCATGATGCCGGTCTGTTCCAGAATTGGCTTTGGAATCCGGATGCCTTGTGAATTGCCGATTTTTACAATGCGTGCTCTCATTTTTGTCTCCTGTGTTTATACTGGTAGAAACATTGTAATTACATTTGCATTCAAAGTCAAGGCGGCAATGTGATGTTTGGTTCGATACATCATGATTCCGGAGTCATTCGATCATTTTCAAACAACTCCCGCATCTGGATTGGAATATCATTTGTTTCAATAGTTTGCTTTTCTTGTTCATCCAGCAACTCAAACGCCAGTGACCGGGCGTGGAGACCGAGTCGGTCAAACGCGCAGTTTTCTTTGAGAAATTTGATTGCCCTGTCTGATCCGTAACGGTTATCTCCCACCACCGGGTGTTTGGCCAGTTTGGCGTGACGCCGGATCTGGTGTTTGCGGCCGGTGAGAAGTTCAATCTCCACCATGGTGTAATGGGCGCTTTGGTCCATGATCCGGTACCTGGTTTCACAGGGTACTTTTTTACCGCTGCCGGCCGGGTTTTTTCTGCCCCCGGCTTCTTTTGAAAGTTGCCAGTGCCAGGTTCCCCATCGATCGTCTAAATTAAGGGTTTCAGGCGGTGTGATCGGGCTGTGTAAAATGGCAATATACTGTTTTTTTACAGAATGGGATTCAAACTGTTTTGAAAAAAAACGAAATGTGTCCCGGTCAGCCGCCAGGAGCAAAACCCCGCTGGTTTCTCTGTCCAGGCGATGGACCGGGTGAATCCCGAAATCCGTATCAAGGTATAGCTGTTTAAATATCGACGGGTTTTTTTGGATATAATCATGGGCAATGGTGCACAAATCCTTCCCTGGTTCATTGTGCACCGTTAAACCGGCGGGCTTGTCCACCGCCAGCCAACCCTTCCCAAAAGCAAGCACCGGTATTTGTATGGATTTAAAATTGATAGTGATCATGATAATTTTTTTTCTTTAAAATTTACTTGATGTGATTTGGGTGAATATTTTTTATTATTGTAAAATCGGTATAAGCTGGGATAGATATTTTTTTAAAAAATTATATAGGTGACAAATTGAAGAAACGACCCGTTACACCCAGCTACATTGTTTTTTATATACTGTTTTTGCCCGATTCCTGGCGGATTCTGATCGGGATTATATTCTCCGCTTTTTTGACTCCCCTTGCCGTGACCCCGGAGATGGGGATTAGTGCCAAGGTATTGATCTATATTATGATGGCGACCATCGGGTATGGGGCGTCCGGCATTCCGGGCCGCTGGATCTCGGCTGCGTTTAAGAAACTGATCTTAGGCGATAACCTTCCAAAATAATTGAAATTATAAGCTTTGATTGTTTTTTAATGTCTCAGGTTTCGATGGCAAAGAAAAAAGCTCCAAATTCAAGGCGCGCAAATTCAGAGGAATGAGGCGTAGCTTGCTACTCCGCAGTGACGAAGAATGTAGCGCAACACAGAATTTGGGCTTTTTGCGAAGCCATCATTTATCAGCCCATATGTCATACAGCTCCCGCAAAGCCAGCCGAATGTTGCCGTGGTGGGATTTGAAAAGGCGGTTGATTTCCTGTCGGGTTACCATATCGTTTTTGCCGATAAGTTTTAAAACAAGATCGTATAAAAGTTCCGGGCTGGTGGTTGTGTTCACAAGGGTCGGCATCATTCGCATCCTCTGGGCTTCTGCATGCGCCGTGATGATCACCGCCCCGGATTTTTTTGTGTATAAGCAAAACCGTTTCCAGGCCAGCCAGGAAAGTTGCTCTGCCCCGTCAACCAGAAAAGCGTGACCAGTGATCAGCTTTTCTGGGTTGTTTTTGAATAATTCTCTTTTTAATTTTTTGTTTTCTTCATTAAACTTCACGTAAACTATTTTAAAGCCGTCTTGCCGCAATCCGGCGCCGATAGTTTCAAGCAGGGTGGTTTTTCCGCTCCCCTCCGGTCCGATAATTGCGCCCCGATAATTCAGCAATTTAAGGCGCGCCATAATATCTTTCCACGGCAAGTTGTTATATTGATAAGCTAAAGATTCTACATGCCGGCTTGAAAACGGGTTGCTGCGGGCATTCATGATGGTTCGTTTTTATGTTTTGTCAGGTTGATTTCATATCCAAACGAAGAAATCACGATCTCTTTGGTAATGGCCGTGTCATTGTCACCGGTCACCAGTTCAAGAGCCCAGATGAGCGACACCAGTTTGCCGGAAAAACTGTAGGGACTTTGGGGAAGGGGTATTTTAAACGGTCTTGTTTCTGCGGCCAGGGGATGATCAAAGACAGTTTCAGAAACCACTTCAATGTCTTCGGTGCCTTTTCCACGGGTGTACCAGAACAGCCGGAGAAATAATTTTTCCGGGGCTTTATCCAGCTGCCAGGACGCTTTGCCTTCTATAGCTAAAGTTTCGCCGGGTACAAAAGATTCCCGGTTATCACGCAGGTTGATGGACAGAGGTTCCATATTAAAAATCCTCGATCAGCATGGGGTGAACCGTAATTTCAAAATCATCTTTGGAATCCGGCCACCGGGGCACATCACAATGCATGGTGATTTTCCAAACAATTGAATTATTGTCACTTTTAAAGGAATGCATGGATTCCGCCGGAATGTATGCAAACGCTTCGCCTCGGCGCATGGATTCCGGGTTGTGGGAATTGAGCAGAACTTTTTCATAAAACGTGTTCCGGTCCGTGTGCGTTTTGGTTCCCCGGCGGTAAGTGGCGGTTTCCTCGCCGATCAAAGACAGTTTGAAATTTCGAATTTTGTACACATCGCCATCTGTTGTCCAGTGCATGGGGACTGAGTCTCCCAGGCGGATGGTATCTTTTAATAATGTGATTGCCGGCCGCGGATTAAACGCAGCCAGGGAAAAGTAGAAGATGCTGCCGATCATAATCAAACCGATGAGTACAAACGGGATTATAAAAACCGTCAGGAAATAATCCGGATGACCGGCCTGCCAGCTTTGAAAGGCCTGGTATACAAAAACGGAAACAATCCCGTTCCAGAAAATGGAGACGGCGATGCTGCCGATCACTTTTCCGGCTGTTGATGTTTTGGGTTTTAAGACCGTCTTGCCGGATTGCCGGTGGATGTCGGCGATCGAGTCAATGGTTTTTCCGGCTAAATTGGTAAAACTGCGGGTTTTTTGCCTGTCCCGCATGGAATGGATTGCCCCGGCCAGGCCGACGAGCATAAAAAGGATTGGGATAAGGGCTAAAAATGCCTCTGCCCCTAGTTCCCGCTTCAGTACCGCATCTGAAGGGTTGTCCGGATTTATATAGCAGACAGCGCTTTTCCCTGCAGGGTATTGCCGGACGATCGCGGCTTTACCCTGATAACCGCTGGAAGAACCGCCTATAAATTTATACTTCCCTGACCGGAAAGTTTGTCCTTCAAATGAATATTCATACACAATGTCGACGCTGTATGTTGTGCTGTCACTGCCGTCATGGGTCTGCACCCGGCTGGACTGGACAATGCAGGGAGTTTTGATCCAGTTGTCGGAGTTCAGTGATTTCATTATTGCCGGAAAAATGAAAAAATATCCAACTCCTAAACCGGCAAAGAAAAAAATTAAAAAGAATCCGGTCTGAAACTTTTTGCCGAAATTTTTTTTAGATGCTTTTTCAGACAGGGAATATGTCTTTGGTTTTTTGTCAGAAGAAAACCATGTGCCGTAGACGATCCCGCCGCCGATGATGACAAAGATCATCGGAAACAGAACCACAAGTCCGATCAAGAGGCTTCCGTGTTTTAATATGGCCTCATTGGGATTGTCCGGATTGACATAGCAGAATGTGCGGCTGCCCTTAAAATATTTTTTAGCCATTGCATCCGCTTTGCTGATGTCGTCTTTGACGATACTGTCATTGCCGGACTGGAACTGTCGACAATGATACAACTTGCCGTTGACCTTGTATGTGTATTCAAAGCCAAATGAATAACCGTCACTGACTGTTTTAACCGTGCTTGCCGTGATGGTGCAGGGTGTCTTTCCCCAGGTTCGGGTCTTAACATTTGTAATGGTTTGGGAAATAATCAGACCCACAAACAGTATGCCGATTCCCATAAAAAACAATCCAAACAGGGTAATACCGATTTTTCCGGCAGCCGAATTCGGTGTTTTGGGGCGGGTTTTTCTGAATTTGATCATGAATTTTTCCTGTTTTCCAGCGAACCGGTATTCTATGGATTTATGTCTTTTGGCCAGGGTTGTAAATCAGGCCGCCTGTTTTCATGTAATCTCTTAACACGGCCGCTGCTTTTTCCCGGCGCACGTCCCGGATCACGCCAAGGCCCCGGTCTGCCAATGCGGATATCCAGTTTTCAAGTTTGGGGCCTTCATCAAAACCAATGGCCCGGGCATCTTCTCCCCGTGCGCCGCATACCAGACGGCTAACGCCTGACCAGGGGATGGCCCCGAAACACATGGCGCAGGGTTCGGTGGTGGCAAACAGGTCAAAGTCAAATTTACCGCCGTCACTGATGTCAAATCTGCCAAGGATTTTTTGCGCCAGGGCGATGGCCACCATTTCCGCATGAAGAATAGAGCAGTTTGACGGGATCACCATGTTGATCCCCGGTGCAACCAGGCATCCGTTTGCATCAAAAACAGCGGCGCCAAAAGGTCCGCCGGTCTGGTGTTCAATGTTTTTCCGGGACAGTTCAATGACAAAGTCCATGCGGTCTTCGATGCCGGAAAAAATCTTTGGCGATTGATCAACATATTCGGCCACCCATTCGGGCAGCTGGATGGCAAGCTTTGGCAGTTTCATTATTAATTAATTTTGTCCAGCAGTTCCGCCTTTTTGGCATTATAATCTTTTTTTGAGATCAGCCCTTCGTCCAGCAGCTCTTTTAAATATTTCAGTTTATTTTTAATGTCTTCTTTAAGCAAATCTTTCGATGTTTGGGCAGGCGGTGTTGTGTCAACTGCCGGTGCGAATTTTCCTTTTTCTTCTATGATGGGAACAGGCACAGTGCTGACCGCCTCCTTCAGCTTGTCAAGATCTGCGACCACCCATATCGGCGATTGCTCACCGGTTTCAGATGTGTAAAGTTCAGCATAGGTGGCGGTGGGGATAATGGTGGTGTCCGAAGTTTTTATTTTCAAGGGATCGACCCTGGAAAAGCTGCGGGGATAAGTAGTGTTTTCAGTGGAGTCTATTTCGGAATTGATGAAATTAAACGCAATACTCAACTGGTTGCCGGATTCAATAAAAATTACCCCTTCTGTTTCCCGGCTAACGGAAAATATCAGGGCTTTTCCCCGGTTATAAGATCTAAAGCGGATTCGTTGACTGGCATCGGCCTTTGCCAGGGTATCTGCCAGGACAGGCGCCAGTCGGTCAATTTCAACCGCCTGGAAGACAGGACTTTGTTTCTTTGTGTTCATCAGCCCGACTTTTTCAATGTATGTCAGATCTTTCAGCAGTTTTTCAAAGTCCGCAAGGTCTATCTTGTAGGGATGTGCATATTTTTGGCCGATAATTTTTCCTTCTACCTGGCGCTGCTCCAGAGTGACGGTAAAATCTTTTTGTTTTTCGATAGTTGTTCGCACCCATCTGGCGCTGCTGCATGCGGATAAAAAAGCGGCGCCTATGATGAACAGTACGGCGATTTTTTTCATGTGATGTATCCTCCGAAAATAGCCTGTTAGGTTTGATGGCTTCGTAAAAAGTCCAAATTCTTTGTTGCGCTGCATCCTTCATGTCTTCATAGTACGCTAAGTACGAATCATCACTCAGGATTTGCGCGCCTCGAATTGGAACTTTTTTCTTTGCCATCGGAATCCGACTTTTTACGAGTTTGTCAGGTTTAAGTCAGAAATTTATTTATACGTTATTTGAGACATAATCGTCAATGTTGCGGCGAAAAAATCCGATGGACATAATTTTTTTGTCCGGATGAAAACCTGTTTTAACCGGAAAATTCAATAATTCGCATCGCAGCCTTTATCCCGTCGGAGGCGCTTGAAATGATGCCGCCGGAATGACCGCTCCCTTCTCCGGCAATAAACAGGTTCTCAAAGCCGGCGCATAAACGGTTTTGATCGCGGACTACCTGAATCGGGGAGGATGTCTTGCTTTCAAGTCCCATGATCACACCGGTTTCAAAGCCTTTTATTTTTCGGGAAAAGACCTTTAATCCTTCTCGGATGGAGTTGCTGATTTCAGCAGGCAGCAGTTCCCACAGAGGCGCCGGTTTAAGGCCTAATTGATAACTGGATTCAACGGTTTGGGAGGGCTCTTTTTGGTTAATAAAATCCTGTATAAGGCAAAACGGTGCCTGATATCCGTTGGCGTATTCGTAAAATTTATTTTCAAGGGTGCCCAGCCATTCCAGCGCTTCCATGGGTGTGATTTTTCTGCCCAGCAGTTTGTCTATGTTGACAGCGGCCACACAGGCGGCGTTCGCGAATTTTTTGTTTCGAAGATACAGGCTCATGCCGTTGACAATGTTTGACTTTTCATACGGCGTTGCCGGGACAATCACGCCGCCTGGGCACATGCAGAAGGTGAATACCGGCAGGTTCCCCGGATTTTTTGATGTCAAACGGTATTCCGCAGCCATAACGCCCGGCAGTGTTTTTTGACCCCATTGCGCCAGGTTGATGAGCTCCTGAGGATGTTCCACCCGACAGCCGATGGCAAAACTTTTGGTCCGGAATAAAACGTCTTTGCGCATCAGCATTCGATATGTCTCATGGGCACTGTGTCCCGGCGCAATGATAAAATAGTCGGCTTCAAGTGTTCCGGTGTCGGTGATTGCCGCAACTACCCGGTTGCTTTTAATTTTTAAGTCTTGTAAAAATGTTTCAAAAAGAATCGTACCGCCGATGTCGATGAAATCATTTCTCAGGTTTTTGGCGATTTTTTTCAGGTTGTTGCTGCCAAGGTGGGGGTGGGCCATATACCCGATTTCTTTTGGCGCACCGGCGGAAATATAGCTTGCGATAATAAACTGCTTTTCTTTGGATATGTTTTTGGTCCGGGATGTGAGTTTGCCGTCGGAAAAGGTGCCGGCCCCGCCTTCACCAAACGCATAGTTGCCCATGGGATCGAAATTGCCGGTGCTTTCAAATGTGCGGATGCCGTCTGCCCGCTTGTTGACATCCGAGCCTCTTTCGATAAGGGTCACCTGGAATCCAGCTTTCCGGAGAACAAACGCGGAAAAAAAACCTGCCGGACCGCTGCCCACCACCAGGATTTTCTCATCTCTTTTCCGAAAGGTGATATCTATGGAAGGGGGCGGGTTCAGGTCCGGCCCGAGAATCTCGTCAGACACCACCGCGATTTTAATCAGCCAGAAGATGTTGGTTTTTTTCCGGGCATCCAAGCTTTTATTTTCTATTTGATATGAAAAATCGGATATTCCCAGCTCTTTTTTGATTTGTTTTTTGAGCTGATTATCTGTATACCCGGTGGGCAGTTTTAATGTAATCTCTTTGTAACCCATAGGGATATATTTGATTTTTTTAGGTTATGGGGGTGCAATAATGTTGAATTCCAGACCGGGCATTATGCTCGGCTGAAGCGGTCATCAGATTTTCGGTCAATTTTAGTTTTTTGGACATCTTCCAGCCATCCGGTCTTAACGTCTGACTGGGCGTCAAAATCCGGGACATACGGTTTGATGTCTATTAACGGCGTATTGTCGAGAACATCAATATTTTCTATATAAAGGATGCCGTTTTCCATTTTATTCAATTTGACGATGGACAGGCCAATGGGATTCGGGCGCCTGGGGGCTCGTGTTGAAAAAACACCATGGGGCTTATCGTCGAGAAACGGGACGATTTCCAGCTTATAGCCATCTGAGCGATGAAAATAATATAAAAGGATGATATGTGAAAAGCCGTCCAGGTCTTTTAATCCGGTTCGGAATTGTTCAAAAACTTCCACTGTTCCGGAAATCCCTTTCGCGCCGGTGGGCTGGATGGGCATGCCTTCGGGTGTGGTATGGGGTGAATGGATGATGCCGATGGGAGAATATTCTATTTTCATTTTTAAAGGATATCCAAGATTAAAGGTTTTATTTTTAGTTGAATTCATTTGCGTCCATCTATATCAAAGTCGTTTTCTCAGCTCAATAATTATTAATATAATATAATTTCAAATATTTGATTCAGGCTTTGCCTGTTTTGTGTTGCCGGCGGCGGGATGTGTAAAGTTTTATTTTTATTTCAGTTTTTTAACATTTCCATTAGGGTGGTATGCTGAATCATTGTAAGAATAGATAAATAAGAAAATCGGGATCATGTGTTCGTCAAAAGATTTTCATGATGATGAATCACCACTATAATAGTAAATAACTTATACATTATTTCAAATAGTTATTGATGGGTTGTTGAGAAGGGAATTAGATGATAGAAATTGACAGAAACAGGAAAATTCATGGGCGGCAGGTTCAGATAACTACCTATGAATATGAAAAAGATTCAGTGGTTGTCGAAGGCAGGCTGACTGATAATCGCTATATGAAAACGTATTATTTCAGCAGCGGAGAATCCCGGCCACCCGGGATTGTTCATGATCTGGTGATCCGAATGGTCGTCAAAGGGCCGAAGCTTGTGATTGATGACATTGATGTGGATATGGATACCGTGCCCAGAGAAGATTGCCGTCAGGTTTTAAATACCTTAAAGCAGGTGATCGGAATGGAAATACGAGGTGGTTTTACGCAAAAGGTCAAGGGAAAAGTCGGCGGCGCGAAAGGATGTACTCATCTTGTGGCCCTGCTGCTTGCCATGGCCCCGGCAGCGGTTCAGGGTTCGTGGTCCGCTATCGCACAACATCCCGTGGACCCGGCGAAATATTCCGGGGCGGCATTGAGTTTTCTGGAAAATACCTGCTGGGTGTGGCGGGCCGACGGGGAGTTGATGAAGGAAACCCGGGAAAAACTGGCTATTTAGTGTCTGAACGAAAACCTGAAAATTTTTTCAAGTTCAAGGCGGGTGATAATTTTAACCGGAGGAATACATAGAGTATTTTGAGGATTAAAATTTGAGCCCAACGCAGAAATTGGGGGGATTAGCGGTTTTTGTGCGGGCACTATGTGATCCTGTGACTTGATTTTGTAAGATGCCTCGCCCCGTATTTCATTGAAAAAATCACTGTGAAAATACTGATCAGCGCGGCAAGAGAAAATGAGCCAATGATCCATACCCACCAGGAGACTGGAATGCTCTGGTCATAAATCCCGGACATAAAAATCCGGTAAACCGGCCCGGCTTCGAGCACGATGACAGCGGTGATGTAGACTGCGGCCAGCATCATGAAGATGAGCCCGCCAAAGCTGGTAATCGCCTGGGCCGCATTTTCAGCGTTGAAATCCGGGTAAGCGGCCCCAAGACCGATCCCTAAAGCGACCACTGACGGAACGATAAACAAAATCGTGATAATCGACAGCCACATCATAAACGGGGATACAGCAAGGAGAATGTTGGTGGCGATGATCAGCCCTTCGGTTAAAACCAGCAGCGGTACAAAATAGATAAAATACTTGATCCATAAAAATGTTTTAAGCCGGATGGGGGAGGATGAGACGATCCAGAAGGCTTCTCCTTCCAGGCTGACCGCCGGATAGGCAAACCGTCCGGTGACGGCGGTCAGAACAAAGGATGCCAGCCCAATATTCAAAAACGCAAGAATGTTCTGAAGATAGACAGTCTTGATTGGGGCCCGTTCCAGTGGTAAAACCTTGAAATTGTATATATAAATTATAATTAATGCGAGGATTAGAAAAATTTGGGACCACTGGGTAGGGTCCCGGAAAAACGTTTTGATTTCCTTTATCACATACGCTTGCACATGTGTCGGCAGAAACGACAATATACGGGGATTTTTTGTTACTTTGGCTTTTCGCAGGGTTTTTCGCGCGGTCTGGCTTTTGGATACTCCCTTCATATATATGGCGTCCGCAATAATCAGGGATATGAATACCATAGCGCCGGCACAGGCAGCGAGCAAAAAAAGATTTAAAAACAGAGTAGGGCTCACATTGGTCAGTGATGCCTGGATGGCATCAAACGCCCATGTGGACGGCAAATAAGGAGCGGACGGTGTTTCCAGGACTTTCAGGTAGCTTAAGAAGTTCCCAAAGGCTTCCGGGTCCACCAGGCGTTCCGGCCTGATCACCCGAAAAGCTAAATACAGCAGGAGAAAGAGCAGGAGTCCCAAAAAGACAAAGATACTTTTGATACGGCCCGGCGGAATAATGATAACGGTCACCATGACCAGCACGGCACTGATAATCGATGCGATCAGAGACAACAGTATAAGCACCATGATGATCATCGCATAAAAAAAAGGACCGGCGCTGTATATGATTCCGTATGAAATCAGTACCGGCAGGGTGAATATAATAATGGTCCATGAACTGTCGACCGCGCTTTCAATCCAGCGGGCGCAGAAGATTTTGTAGCTGCTGACCGGCATGGTATGCACCAGCAGCAGATCCTTGCTGAGAAACAGCTTGGACAGTGCGGTCAGGATGCTGGAAAATACCAGCAGGGAAAAATAAATGACCAGCATCATGGACAGCAGTTTCCAGGCCAGGATATTCCCGAGTTCCTCAATGCTTTGAAAATACGACAGCAGGCGCAGGGAAACAGCAAACAGGCCGCCCCAGAAAATCACTCCGATGACGCCAAACACGAACAGGCGCGATAAATTGTCGCCCTTTTTATTTTTAAACGACAGCAGGCGCGGGGTCATCAGGGTGAGGATTTCATTCATGGGGAGACTCCGCCAATATCCGGATATCCAGGGCTTAAGGATTCTTCCCGGGTGAGTTTTAAAAACACGTCTTCAAGGTCTCCGGACGAGGCCTGGGCCTGAATTTTCAAATCATCTAATGTGCCAATGGCGATGAGTTTGCCTTTTTGGATGATGCCGATTTTGTCGCACAGGTCCTGTGCAATGCTTAACGTGTGGGTTGAGATAAAAAAGGTGACCCCGCTGTCGGCCAGTTCACGGAACATGTGCTTGACCATTTTAATCCCGGCCGGATCCAGCCCGATCATAGGTTCGTCCACAATGATGATTTTCGGGTCATGCAGGATGGCTGCTGCCATAATCAGTCGCTGTTTCATGCCGTGGGAATAGGCCTCAATGAGTTCGTTTTTCCAGTCAATTAAGGAGAATTTTTCCAGCATATTTTCAGCTTTATCAAGAAAGACGGATTCTTTTACCCCGTAAAGATCAGCGGTGAATTTCAAAAATTCCAGGCCTGTGAGTTTTTCATATAAATAGGGCCGGTCCGGGATAAATCCAATTTGCTGCTTGGCTTTTTCCGGTTCCCGGCTGATATCCATGTCCCGGAGAAGAACCGTCCCGGAGTCCGGTTCAATCAGCCCTGCCAGCATTTTAATGGTCGTGGTTTTTCCCGCGCCGTTGGGCCCGATAAATCCGAAAATCGTTCCTTTCGGAACAAACAGGTTCAGCCGATCCACCGCCAGCAGACTTCCGTATCGCTTGGTCAGATTTTTGGTTTCGATCATAATGTTTTCCGGAGAGTTATTATCCTCAAAATAAATCGGTTTAAATTTGGGGGAACTTCGACAATCGTTCAACTTATCAGGTTGTTTAAAAACTATTGCGCTTGACAATCCGGCGTTAAAATTCTCCTCAAAATGCTCATTTATGGGCATAAACTCCGTTTTTTCGTCGGATTTTGCCTTGTCTTGCCTGCGCTCATAACGTTTTTCAACAACCTGCTATATTTTAATTTGGCGTAAAAAAGTATGAAAGTCCATGAAAAAGGCAGGTTAGGGACGGAACTGACTGTTTTATTTTCGCCTGATTCTGCTCAGCCGGATCAGGCCGACATATTTTCCCACAATCCGGACTTTTTCCCGGTCCTTTCCTTTAAAGATGATTGGCGGGTAATTGCGGTTTGCTGAAGAAATGGGGTCACCCATTAAGGAAATGGGGTCAAACCTTGATTATTATAATAATATTTGACATGTGAAGTTGATACTGATAATTTCAAATTATGGCAAGGCAAATAAGGATAGAATTTGAAGGTGCTTATTACCACGTTCTTTCACGTGGCAATAACCGGTGCGATATTTTCCGCACAACAGAGGACCGGAATGACTTTTTAGATCTTCTTGGTGACCTGTCTGAACGTTTTGAAATCGATATTTACGCTTATGTTCTGATGAGCAACCATTACCATCTGCTGCTGCGCACCAAGAGATCGAATCTTTCAAAGGCCATGCAATGGCTTGGCACGGGATATACCCGGCGGTTTAATCTGAGAAATTCACAGAGTGGGCATTTGTTTCAGGGCAGGTTCAAAAGTATTATTGTTGAAAACGATTCTTACCTGATGCAGCTTTCCTTGTATATCCATCGGAATCCTCTCAGGGCCGGCATTGTCAAGCGCCTCGCCGACTATAAATGGAGCAGTTATCCGTATTACGCGTATAGTAAAAAGCAGCTGTCCTGGTTGAAGACAGGTCTGATTTTAGCGCAGGCAAGCGCGGCCAAAGACAAACACCGCGCATATCGTGATAAAATTCAGCGTTATTCAGATGAAGAAGGGCGTGTCTGGGAAAACGTTAAATTCGGTTTCGTCTATGGCTCACAGGAATTTATTGACCATGTCAAAGATACCTATCTGTCAGACCGGCCGCATGACGAGTTGCCTCAATTGAACCGAATGTTGAGGGAAGCTGACCCTGAGATTTTAATCAGTAAAGCGGCAATGCTGCTGAATTGTGATATTGATTATTTCAGGGAATCCGGACGACTTTCGGGGGAAGACCGTGACAAACGAGATGTTATTGTCTATCTTTTATGGGAAACCGGCAGGTATAGTAATCAGAATATCGGCGATTTGCTAGGTTTGACGTATTCCTCGGTGAGCCGAAGAATTAGTCACGCCAAATCAGGCGTGAAAAGTATAAAAGAAAGCAATGTTAAGAAGTTTTACAATGAGACAAGGGCAATAATCAAGGTGTGACCCCATCTTGCATGACCCCATCTTGCACATTTTGCATTCCACCTTCTATCTCTCCTCAATCACCCTAATCCCCACCCGGTCAATAACCGGAATTAATTCCAGCTGGGACTGGGTGTTGCCGCTGGCAAACCGGATACGGGCTGCGTCCGCCGGCATCAGGCCGAACACCGAATCTGCGGTGATCCATTTGCCAACATACAGCAGGTTCCAGGCATGATAATAAAATCGGCCGTTTAAGTACACCAGCCCGGATTCGATTTTTGAGGGGATTCCTGCAGATCGTGCCAGGGCGGCCAGAAGAACTGCGTGCTCATTGCAGTCTCCGATACGGTTATCCAGGGTGGCGACGGCATCGGGTATGGAAATAACCGGACGTTTTTCAATGTTTTTAAACACCCAGTCCACCAGTTTTTTTCCTTTGATAAGGGGCGGATCGTCTGAAGATACGATTTTACCCGTCAGTTTGGATATTTTGGGATGGTCGGACTCAATAAATGGCTCAGACAGCAAAAAAGGTTCCAAATCTGATGAATGGATATTTTCCGTGTTTTTTGAAATATTTTTCAGGTTTTCTTTGGCAATGCTTAAAATATTGCCTGAAAGCGACTGGCGGTCGCCATTTAAATACAGGGTATCTGTATCGATGCCGCTTAATTCTACCTTTAAAAACAAAGTTTTTCGGGGATTGTCGATCTTTAAATTGCTTTTCACTGAAGCAATTTCAGTGATATCTTCAGTAGTTGCTGTTTCTGAAAGCCCTGCCAGCGCTTTTTCTCTGCTTGTTTTTTCAAGGGTCATTCCCAGCAGGCCTTTTTCCCGGATGATTTCTCCGTTTTCATCCAGCCAGGCAGTCTGCACAGCTCCTTTGAATGTGAGGGTCAGCTTAGTCGTTTTTGTGGTCTGACCCATGCTGGTGATCTCTTCTTCTCCGATCACCTTGACGGTCACCGGTTCCTGGCTCATAGTGGCCGGGTCAAATATATGAAATGTGAACTGATCTTTTTGTGTCAGCTTATAGTCCCTGGATGCGGCATGCAAAACACTGCCGGTCAGATGCGGGACGTGGGCCAGTTGAATCTCATCTGTTTTTGGCGTTCCGGAAATATTGGTTGTCACAGACAATTTATTGCCGGGTTCCATTTTACCGGAAGCGATAAAGCCAAAACGTCCGGAATGCAGCTCAAAATCAAAGGTGTTAAGGGAGAGGTCGAAGTTGAGGGAAGCGGTGGTGGTCATCTGAACA
>JAJRPH010000383.1 GCA_024280875.1 Deltaproteobacteria bacterium
GGCGATGGTGATGATAACTAAAACCGTATTTATTTTTCCTGTGTCCATCCCAGCCTCTTTAACGCTTTATAAGCATACCATTGAACGTACCAGTGTTCGGAAGCCTTTATCCGCCTGATAATCTCATAAGTCATAATCTTATCAGGTACCCTTAAATGATTTCGTTTTCCCAGGCTGTACATTGCCATGCACACGACATTGGGCTGAGGATCATCCATCAATTTTAAAATCAGCTGATATGACTCCGGCGACCTGCTGGTGCCCAGATTCTTTGCCAGCCAGTAACGTTCTGCGATCATGGGACTTTGAACCAGAACACCTGGATCTATATAACGATCAATCCGAAGGTTTTGATCAGATATCGCTTTTAAGGCATCCACACGATCCTGCCAGTTATCGGATTTCAGGTATTTGCCAATTTCCGCACCATCCATGGCTTCTGCCGGTGGATGGTAAAAGGGAATAGCGGGCAGGGCAAAGATCACCAGGCAGGCAATAGACGCTCCTGCCATGCGAAATATTTTCGATCTTACAAAAAATAATCCCGACATGAAAAAAGCATGCAGAAAAATATAGCAGAGTAACGGCGAAGCGACGATCAGGCTTAAGAAAGTGATCTTTCGTAAAAATTTATTGTGGTCTGTTTTTTCTGAAATCAGTTTCAGGATTTTTGGGGATACTTTCTGAAATTCGTCAGCCGAACACTCATAAATTGTATTTGCCCGACGCTGAAAAATCAGTGTATTATTTTCATAATCAACGGTTAAATTTGGGACAAATTTTTTATCCACCGGCAAATAGTCATGTGCAATCATTCGTTGTTTAATCTGCTCGTACCCATTTTTATCATTAATGTTTATATGACAGGATTTTAAAAGTTTCTGGTCAAGCGACTTAAACATTTCTGCCGGGTATAGTGTATACTTATAATAAAAATTATTAATTTTTTCTCCGATGGGATTGGATAAAAGCAGATTGTCGCGGATGGAGATAAATACATCCTTGTTTATCACGGGCCGCCAGATTAATCCGATCAAGACAATAACAAAAAGATTAGCGGCAAAGATACGGAATAGGGGATAAAGGCGTTCGATCGAATCCGGGTAAAATTTTAGCGCAGCAAAAATTGTAGCGCCGACGGTCAAGATGCAAGCCAGCGTCACCGGTATTTTATAATTAAACTTTAGCGTAAAGAAAAATGTGGCAGCAATAAACAGACCCAACAGCAGTCCGTAATGATTAGAATATCTCCGCCAAACGCACACAATTAAAAATGTAATAAGTGTTAATCCGGCGCCCGTTGTTAACGCAAAAAACAAACCGCCGCAGATAGCGGGTTTAATGCTTTGCAGGCTGGGCATCACCAACTCGTTGGGCACAATCAAATACCCGGAATTTTTGAATGCTAAAAGGTTTTGGTACAGGGAAATGTCGGAAAAATAGACAAGAACGCTGAATAGAATCTGTGCCGCAACGATACCGGCAAGTAAAACGACAGCGGGGTAAAAGTGATGTTTCATCATTGAAGAATATTAACAATGGCATCAAGTGCCATTAGATATCCATACATGCCGAATCCGGCTATTTGGCCGGTCACGACATCGCAGAGCATGGACTTATGCCGGAATGATTCTCTTTTATAAATATTGGACAAATGTATTTCAACGACCGGTATGTCTAAAAGCAGAACTGCGTCTCGAATGGCAATGCTGGTATGGGTATAAGCTGCCGGGTTGATAATCAGAGCGTTATAAACATCCCTGGCCTGCTGAATTTTTTCAACAATACTTCCCTCGTGGTTTGATTGGAATGTTTGAACATCAATGCCTGTTCGGCTACCGTGAGTGGTCAGCAGAGTATTGATTTCATCAAGGGTTGATGTGCCGTATTTTTCCGGTTCCCGTTTCCCGAGCATATTCAAATTCGGACCATGGATTACAAGGATTTTATGTTTCATATTGCCGTCCCTTTTAAGCCGATTATTTTTATATCATTTCCACCACTGCTATGACGGATCATTGAGTTTATTTCTCAAGTTCTTAATGGTTTTTTTATAATCACTGGTTCCAAAAATCGCGGATCCCGCCACAAACACGTCCGCGCCGGCTTCGGAAATATTGTAAATTGTTTTTTCATTCACGCCGCCGTCTATTTGTATCAATGTGGAAAGGCCTTTTTCTTCGATCATCTGTTTAAGCTGCCGGGTTTTTTCAAGGGTGTCAGAAATAAATGACTGCCCGCCGAAACCGGGATTAACACTCATTAAAAGCACAAAATCAATATATCCCAAAACCCATTCGATTGTACTTAGTGGAGTAGCTGGATTTAAAACCACCCCGGCCTGACAATCGGAACAATTAATCAAATCAATGGTTCGATTCAGGTGAGGACATGTTTCAACATGCACGGAAATCAGGTCCGCACCGGCATCGGTAAATTCCGGGATAAACCGGTCCGGATCTTCAATCATTAAATGAACATCCAAAGGAAGTTCCGTTACATTATTGACTGCCTCGACGATAAAAGGTCCCATGGTAATATTGGGTACAAAATGGCCGTCCATGACATCGATGTGTATCCAGTCTGCTCCGGCAGCTTCAACATCGCGGATTTCATCCCCTAATGATGTAAAATCAGCAGACAGTATAGATGGTGCAATAAGTTTCATTGATTAACTCTCCGTCGTTTTAATTTAAATATTTATTTGTTGGCAGTCTTAATCAAAAATTCGGCTCATAATCAGTTCATCATTTTTATATAAAAAAATAACGGAAACCGTGTACGCCGGCACAACCACCCATATTTCTTTTTCAGGCTTCATCAATTCATCATAGAGAATAAACGTTGTGTTAAAAGCCCTGAGTTCAACCCGGATGTGCTGCTTTAGGTATCCCGCAGGCAGCCGGTACCTGAACAAGGCGTTCTTTTGCTTTCCAATATCGGTATTTCTTTTGCCAGGGTCGGTTTTACGATTAACCTCAAGATTAATTAAATATTTTTCCTGAATGTAATAGCCCGGCTGCGGATCCTGATTTAAAACAATATTTGCTGTTTTGTTCTGTTGATATACCGTCTTTATGGTATTAATGACAAGATGATTTTTTTCAGCTGTCAGCACTGCCTCATCCAGAAAAAGACCGCCAAGATCAGGCATAATAAATTCACACGGTCTTGGTCCCATGCTGATCAGCAGGTTCGGGGATATCCCTCGTTCGATTTTGTTGCCTGGTATGGGGTATTGGGAAATAATAATATCTTTTTTAACCGTGTCATGAAAGGTTTTTGCACTATTTCCTTCGAAAAGTCCGTTCTTATCTATAATAAGACGTGCCTGTTGAAGATTTAAACCTTTTAAATTCGGCATGGCCAGGGTTTTTGTCCCTTTTGAAATAATGATTCGGACATCGCGCCCTTTTTTAATGACTTCGCCTGGCTTCGGATCCTGAAAGATTATATTATTTTTGGCAAAATCATTGCTGTACTCAGATCCTTTGACCTTGGTATTTAGCCCAAAATTGGTTAATAGTTCCAGAACATAAATAATGTCTTCGCCAACAAGATTCGGCACAACAACGGTCTTCTCATTTTTAATAAAATAGCTGATAGTAAAATAGGTGCTGATGCCTGAGATGATAAAAAATGCAATCATCAATGCGATAAATTTTGGTATTAATCGTATCATCTATTTTCGTATCATCTATTTTCGTTTCAGGCGGTTCGTTTCAGGCAGGCGGCAAAAAAACCATCCATGTCGCGAACATGCGGGCTTGTCCGAAAAAAACCATCCGGGTCGATAAATTGCCGGATATCAAATGGTAGATTCTTAAACTCGTGTTGAATTTTAAAGTTCATATGGCGCTTTAAAAAATCATTGATAACCAATTCATTTTCCTCAGGTTCAAAACTACATACAACATAAACTATTATGCCGCCGATTTTCAAAAGGGAGCTGATATTCTCCAATAAGTTTAATTGTTTTTTTCCATACAAATTTAAATTTTGGCTGGATAACTCCCACTTGGTGTCCGGATTTCTCCGGATTACGCCAAGCCCTGAACATGGCGCGTCAAATAATATCCGGTCAAATCCCTGGCTCTGAAATTTTTCCATCGGTGTTTTAAAGTCATGCAAACAGGTCGTCACATTATCGACCCCAAGTCTTTGCATGGCCTCTTTTAATTGTGTCAGTTTTTTTCGGTCCTGATCCACGGCAATAATTTGTCCCGTATTTTTCATTAACTGGGCAATATGCCCGGTCTTTCCGCCCAGGCCGGCACAGGCGTCAAGTACTATTTCATCAGGGCATGGTGACAGAAGATAGGCAACTAGCTGTGCCGCTTCATCCTGTACCTGAAAAAATCCCTTTTGAAACACTGAAAATTCATGGATCGCTTTGTTTGGACGGACAAAAAAAAGACCATCCGGTGAATGCAAAGTAGGAGAAACATTTTCCGCCTCCAGAGACAGCAAGGTCAATAAATCATTCCGCTGAATCTTTATCGTGTTGCACCGGACCGTGATCGGCGGGATTACGTTCAGGGAATCACATAATTTTCCGCATTTTTCGATTCCGAATCTTCGAATCCAGCGTTTAATCAGCCATTTGGGGAAGGACTTTGATATGGAAAGCGCTTCGGCCGGATTTTTTTCTATGCAAGGGAAGGGGAGTGATCCCCGATTCCGGATAGCATTTCTGAGAACGGCATTTACATATTTCACCACCCAGTGCGGTGCGGCAAGTTTTGCCATTTCAACCGAGGTATTTACTGCGGCAGAATCGGGGACACGGTCTAAAAAAAATATCTGATATAACCCGAGACGCAGGATATTTAAGACTTCCGGGTTTATTTTTTCAAGACGTGTTCTAGAGTGATGACGGATGATCCAGTCAAGGTTTCCGCGCCATCGCAGAACACCGAAAATCAGGGCGTTTAAAAATTTACGGTCTCGGTTTGAGAGTTTTAAATCCGCATTGTCAACCGAGTCGGTGATGGTTCGGTCTAAATGAAAATGCCTTTTTTGAGACAATGTATTTAAAACCGATAGTGCAGTTTTCCGGGGGATATCGCACATATCCAGATTTTTTGCCATTTCAGTCAATTCGTTTTTGTTTATAAAATCAGGTTTGGAGAAAGATCCTGTTAAGTAAAAAGAGTACCCACAGGTATTTGAGAACCCCTTAAAAAATCACAGATCTTTAAGCGTTTGCCGGAAGATCCCTGGATTTCATTAATCAACAAAATACCATCGCCTGTGGCGATTCGTAATTGATTGGAAAATCCTTCTACGACTTTCCCCGGTTCCTCAGAGGTGTTCATGGATTTAATCTCTGCTCTAAAAATTTTAAGACGTTTATCACCATAATGAGTAAACGCGCCGGGCCAAGGGGTCATGCCGCGAATAAACTGCTCGATTTTAACGGCTGAAAGAGACCAGTCAATGCGGCCATCTTTTTTGGAGAGCATGGGCGCGTATGTGGCAAGGGCATGTGGTTGGGCAATCGGTCGAATGGATTGACTTTCCAGGCCCTTTAACGTGTTATTTAATACCTGAGCCCCGTCGACAGCCAGCCGGTCATGCAAGGTGGCTGCGGTGTCATCCGGGGAAATCGGGGTTTTTAAGGACAGAAGAATCTCA
>JAJRPH010000384.1 GCA_024280875.1 Deltaproteobacteria bacterium
CAATTCGTCTTTTAAATAATGGGGTTTGATGCTCATTTTTTATCCCTTCGGATGCTTTGATTGCTTTGAAACCCTGGATAATATTTTTTGTATCATAATGCCCTTAAAAACTCCGGCTTTAACGCCACCTTCCCGCCTAATGCCTCATCAATCAGGTGAAGGGTTTTTTCCTTGTCTTCTGGAAATTTTGCCCGGATGGGAAGGTAATTGGATGCGTGGTTGGCATGAAACAGCCCGTCGGACAGCTCGGTGTGCTCGATCATGGTCCGGATTTCCTTGAGCATTTCAACCGGTTCAATCAGTTTAAAATTTCCTGATTCATAATCATCAAACAGAGGGGTGCCGGGAATCAGCATCAGGCTTAACGCACCCACATATTCCGGATCAATGGCGGTCAATACCTTGCCGGTGGCTTCCGCGTGGATCTGGGAGCGTTCTCGCCCGGCAATGCCGAGAAGGACCGTGATGGACAGTTTAACACCAGCGGCACGAATTTTTTTGCCCATCTCGATCATGGTGGCGGAGGTTGCCCCTTTACGAATATTTTTTAAAGTCACGTCATCGCCGGTTTCAAGGCCCATATAGGCAATGCCTAGTCCCAAATCGGAAAGCTCTTTTAACTGGTCATCTGTTTTCATCTTTATGCCTTTGGTATTTGCATAAACGCCGACCCGCTTAACCCATGGAAGTTGTTTTTTAATTTCACTTAAAATCATGACCAGTCGTTTCTGGGGAATGATGAGTGCGTCACCGTCACAGATAAACAGCCGGTCCTGGTTGCGGCAGTATTTAGCGGCAAACGCAATATCTTCCATGATGATATCATCCGATTTTATTTTAAACCGTTCGCCCTTATACGCACCGCAAAAGGTGCATTTATTATGGGAGCATCCCACGGAGGCCTGAAGCAGAATACTGTTTGCTTCGCTTGGCGGACGGATCATATTTCCTTCATAATGCATTTTTTATTTCTCCTGGCGGCATTTTAACGTTCTGTTAAACAACCTGATTTTTTTTATGATAAATTGGATTAAATGTATCAATAAACAAACGATAATTTCAATACTGAAAGAAAAAAAGTGAATCGATAAGGTTTGAAAAATGTGTCAGGATAATCGTAATTAGGCTTTATATTTAATGTAATCGGTTGCTTGAGGCGCGATTAAGCGCTCTGCGATGAAGCGGATTTTGCCGGCCTATTTACGAATTCGGGCCGGCAAAAAAAATGTGTTAAAGGCGGGCGTCATGCTGTTGAATGGGTAATTATTTTATCTGGAAGTATATCATTTAATAACCGGGTTTTTTCGTTCATTATAATTCCGGAAATTATGGACGCGTTGGCTTATGCATATTCGCATAATTTATTTAAATTATTGTAATCAACGTAACTAAAGCAGGTAATCAAGTTCACTTATTATTGGTATCCAGTTGAACTGGCAATTTTGCATCAGGTAGGACAATTTTTTCTCGGACTTCCAGCTGAATCCTCGCTCTAAGCGAATGTCTTTAACTGTCATTTTACCGTTATACCTGATATAAGGAATGTATTCGGGAGACTGTTCTCTGTCCCACCCGTCCTGTTGACCCACTATGGCATCAACGTCAACAAGTTTCCATCGGTCATCTTCCGGGCAACGCACCTCATTCCAGCAATGTAAAAGCGGTTTGGAATTAAAGCTTAAAACGCCGCACGTAACGCAAGACTCGATTTCTTGCTCTTGCAGCGCCATATGATATGCAATGGCCTTGTCTTTACAATCACCACCCCCTTTTTCAATGGCAATTTTGGTATCTTTTAGCGGCACAAAAACAGTAGAACATCCTGCAGCAAAAATTATTAAAAAAAACAGTAAATATTTCTTTAATGTCGAAGTGTTGAGATAATTTTTTTTGGTAATTGTGTTTTTCATGGTTACGACCTTAAATTTTTAATATATGATAAATTGCTATGTTTTAAAAAACTGTGTCATTGGGAATTGCCTTTGGGATTTTATATTGCAACATGCCTGCCAAATCTAAAAAAAATATTAGAATGGTTTTATGATATTGAAATTAAATGGTATTTAATCCAATTTTTTTTTTGGACGCGTGAAAGGCGGTGTCATCGGCCCTGACATTTTGCGGGGATATCCAATGAAAGGATGTTGATTTTCAAAAAAAATATTTGAAATTCAAGGTATTAAATCAATATGACAAATTGTCGTGGTTCGGACAAGTTGACATGTTTAATCGTCACCGTGTGATTAAAGTGATGAAATGAAATCAACCAGAGTGTTGATGATAATGAAATTCCTGTAAATTCGCTTCTTTCTTGACGTATCCCTGATCATTTGCGTATAATTTTATTATATGTTGTATTGATGATATTAAAGGTGTCGCACCGAACTTAACAATAAATTGACTCTGGATCCTTTTATGAAATTCTTCCCATGAAAAAAGAACAGCCTGTTGAAAATTTGAATAAAAGAATTAAGGCACTTGAAAAGCAAACATCTGCTTTAAAAGAGGCGTTACGTTTTTATAAGGAAAGCAATGAAAAATACCGGCAGCTTTTTGAAAAAGAATCGGATTCGGTGGTTGTTTTTGATGCCCAAACACTGAAATTAGAAAAAGTGAATCCTGCGGCAAAGGCACTTTTTGGTTATTCCCGCGATGAATTTTTACATTTATCCGCAAAACAAATATTTGCAAAAAAAGAAAAAACGATCAAATCCATTCAAGATGATATTAAAGTCCACTTAACGCAAAATCGGATTTTTTTTGAACATTTTGTGAAAAAAGACGGGAGCGTTTTTCCCGGCGCAATGTATGCCGGTTCCTTTGTTTCAAAGAGGCGGGAAAAAGTTTTTGGGGCAATCCGGGATACCTCAGATAAGCAAAGAATAGAGGAAAAGCTGCGTAGAAGCCAGGAACAGCTGTTTCAGGCCCAGAAGATGGAGGCTCTGGGGAGGCTGGTTGCCGGTGTGGCCCATGAAATTAATAATCCGATTAATCTGATCATGTATAATATTCCGCTGGTGCGAAGAATCTGGCTGGATATTAAGCCGGTTTTAAATGTAACGGGGAAAAAAAATCCCCAAAGAAAATATGGCGGCCTGACGGTTGATTTTTTGAATGAAAATCTGGAGCAGATGGTCAGCGATATGGATCTGGCGGCAAAAAGGGTTGAGGTAATTGTCGGCCGCCTTAAAGATTTTGCCAGAAAATCAAGTGTTTTTGATAAATCCGAAATGTCGGTTTCCGACGCGGTCCAAAATTCCTTACGATTGGCCCAGTCAACCCTCAGGAAGTCAAATGTAGAAGTGAAGTTGCGCCTGTCGGAAAAGATTCCGCGTTTCAAGGGTCACCAGCAAAGTATTGAGCAGGTGATTTTAAATCTGATTATTAACGCAATCGAAGCCATTGATCATGACCAGGGACTTATTACGATTAATGCAGATTTTGATCAGCAAAGCCAAGATATATGCCTTTCTTTAACGGATAATGGAATGGGAGTCGATTCGACTGTTATAGAAAAGATTTTTGATCCCTTCTATACGGAAAAGCAAGCCCAGGGGGGTACCGGGCTTGGGCTTTCTGTATCATACAGTATTGTAAAAGCGCATGACGGTGAAATTACCTGTGTCAGCACGAAAGGGGAAGGGGCGGTTTTTAACATCCGTTTTCCGATAAAACCGAGAAAAAAATTAATCAAGGTCTTGATCGCGGATGATGATCATGCACTTCAGAAACTGATGTTTAAGATTCTTGATAAAGAAGGCCGCTACCAGATTGAAAAAGCCTTTAACGGGACAGAAGCATTGATCAAGCTGGGGACCTTTCAGCCGGATTTGCTCATACTGGACCTGTTTATGCCGCAAATGAACGGGCTGGAGGTGTGCAAAACAATAATAAATGAAAAGAAATTGTCTAAGATGGAAGTCATGGTTATTACCGGGAGTCCTCAAAGTGATGAATTACAGATGATCAAGGACATCGGCTTTAAGCAAATATTTACCAAGCCCATTGATGCGAAGGCGTTTGTCAGGGATGTCGAAAGAATCAGCATGAAAAAGCATTTGTAGCGGCCGTTAACTTAGATATCTTACTTCCAAACAACTCATTCATAATAGCTTGAAATGATTGATAAGTTGTTTTCCCGTACAGTGGTAATGAATCACCTTAAAAAACTTTTTACGAGTCCATTGGATTTGAAAAAAATATAATGTAAGGGAATTTTTATGATCTCTATGCCTAAACAATTCACCCCTATACTGGTTGTGGATGATGATACAGGGCTGCTTTTAAGTGTAAAAGCATCTCTTCTCAGCGCTGGTATGCCGGAACCGGCAACCGCTTCTGACAGCCGGCAGGTCATGGATTTAATCCGGAAACATTCTTTTCAGCTTGTTTTGCTCGACCTGATCATGCCGCATCTGGATGGCATTCAACTGCTTGAAAAGATAAAAGATGAATTTCCTCATATTGAATGTATTATTATTACGGCTGTTGATGATGTGTCAACGGCGGTTCGGGCGATGAATTTCGGTGCCTATGATTATCTTATAAAACCGTTGCAGGGTGAAAAGCTGTTGATCGGGGTCAAAAATGCGTTGGAAAAATTTGAATTGCGGCAGAACCTGAATCTTTTTCAAAGAAGCCAGACATTTGATACGCTGAAGTATCCGGACGTCTTTAAAGAAATTGTGGCACAGGATGATGCCATGGCCCTTGTGTTTCACCAGGCTGAAACCTATGGATTTAATGATTATAATTTAATGATAACCGGTGAAACCGGTGTGGGAAAAGAGGTGGTCGCCAATGCGGTTCATCGTCTGAGTGCCCGATCCTCGGGACCTTTTGTTGCCATCAGTATGCCGTCCCTGAGCCGGACAATTTTTGAAGATGAAGTTTTTGGTCATGAAAAAGGCGCATATACCGGTGCAAATTCTTCAAAAAAAGGTTTTTTTGAAGAATCAGATAGCGGTACCCTGTTTCTGGATGAAATCGCTGAAATGGCACCGGAATTTCAGACAAAACTGTTGCGGGTTGTCCAGGAAAAAGAGTTGTATCGTCTCGGAAGCACCAAGGCACGATCTGTTGATGTCAGAATAATTTCCGCCACGAACCGTGATATTCATGAAGAAGTGAAAACCGGCAATTTTCGGATGGATTTGCTGTATCGGCTCAATGTCTGCCATATTCATATTCCGCCGCTGCGGCAGCGGAAAAAAGATATTCTCCCCCTTGCAGTACATTTTTTGAAAAAGCACACTCAGAAAACCGGCAAAAAAATAAATGCCCTGTCTCCGGAAGTCTCTCAATATCTTTTACAGTATTCGTTTCCGGGAAATGTGCGCGAGCTGGAAAATATGATCGCTTCTGCTATGCTGGTTGAAACGGGTGATACGCTGTCTGTGTCGTCAATTCGTTCTTTGATCAGATCATCTCATTTGAATGAAAACAGCGACGATGCGCTATTATCCATTGCCAAGCTTGAGAAAAATCATATCAATCGCGTGCTGGAATTTACAGGCCAAAACCGGACCCAGGCGGCGGCAATTTTAGGAATCAGTTTGAGAACACTTCAGCGTAAAATTAAAGAATATGAAAGTGCCTGCCTTCAATAAATACATTAAATATCCGGTTTTATAAAATAATATCCGGCTTTATAAAATAAAAAAGGGATGCCTGGCTGGCATCCCTTTTTTTATCTGATAAATAATGATGATGAGAAGATATTAGTATCCTCTGTTTTTCAGGTCGCTGGCGATGTCGACATAAAAGTCACCGGCATTAAAGCCCGGAGTGATGCCGAACAGCTGACCGACAATGTTTAAGTGATCACAGCCGACACTGTACCAAGCGGCGTCTTCCACACCCCGAAAATTTCCCCATTGGGCGCTGGTCACGCTGACCAGACCGTCATTGGAGCCTTCATATGCCAGCAGTACCAGCCAGGTGGGTTCCAGGATAATGCTCGGGCAGGAGATTGTTGCTTTGGCTGCCCAGCTCTGGTAATAAATCCCGGAAACATTCGGCGTATTCGGGTTGAAAGTATTGATCATGTAGGACCGGGTCATGTCATAACCGTTTTCCAGGCTGTTGGGGTCGGTATCACCGAAAATAAAGGCGTATACAAAATCAAGGGTTCCGCCGACCAGCCATTCCATAGAATCCGGAATAACGCCGACGACAACATCAGCAATCGCGCTGCCTCTGTGGGGACCGGCGATACTGGTATAGCTTGCCACAGATCCGCTGAGGCCTAAGTTGGTGATGGCATCCCGGGTGTAAATAGCTCCGTGGGAATGAGCGATAATATTTAATTTTGCCGCGCCGGTGGCGGCTTTAATCTGGAGGAACTGGACTCTAAAATCTTCCGCTTTGTTTCGGGTGCTGTCCATACCGTTAACAGAGGTGATGTATACATCAGCGCCTTCGTCTTCCATGGCGTCAGGGATTCCCCACCAGTAATCCACAATGCCGAGAATTTCAGCAGATGCGCCCATTCCGTGAGCCATTACGATGGGATATCTGGTATCGCATGTATCGCTACTTCCACCGGCAAAAGCACCGATTGGCATTAAAAAAATAACTGCTAATAAAATGGTCAGCCCGGCTAAATGTAACTTTTTCATGTTTCCCCCTGAATTTAAGTTATTATAAAAATATTTGCTTTTTTTTTGAATTATGATTCTTAAGTTGATCTTTATTTTTTACTGTAAACAACGTTTAGATATACTTTGACGTAAAGGTAAAGAAAAGTCAATCCGGAAAAACCCTGAAATGTGACTTCGAAAAACCTGATTTTTGAAAAGATGGAAAGGGGGAAGTCGGGAATTAATTAAGAATTAAAACCCCGAAAACACCTTACTTAATTATCAGTGAGAACTTCACAATGTGAATGTGGAGGGTCAGGCCTCCATTCTTCACTCTATGATTTTTAGGTGTTAAGAATGCAGGGCTGGTCCTGTTTTTCTATGCCCCTCCTGCATTCAGGTTTGTGTGTGCCGGGCACGGCACATGTTCTTAAAAGTGAGCCAAATGTATCATGATTTTCAGATATTTGGCAAGTCTTAGATCCAGCCTGATGGAGGCGAAGGATGTAGCGGTATGGCAA
>JAJRPH010000385.1 GCA_024280875.1 Deltaproteobacteria bacterium
GCCTAAAACCGGCTTGATGACCTTTGCGTGTTTTAAATTCCACATTTCCTCAAAATCAAATTTTCCCACCATACTTCTCAACATCAGCCAGGCCACTGGTTTCTGCCACATGGGCACCGTTCTCATGATTTCACCCATTGGCACCTCCCCCCGCCACATATGCATGTTTGAATAAATGGTTGTGCCGGTCGTAATTTCTAACGCTTCAACACCCATCTCAGACAGCCATTTTGCATATGTACGTGCCATTTCCGGCATCACACCTTCTTTGGGCGTATAATCCACTGCATTTAATTTCATGACAAGCGGCATGCCTTTTGGCATTTTCTTTTTAACCGCCAGGACCACCTCTTTAACAAAGCGGAACCGGTTTTCATCCGACCCGCCCCATTTGTCTTTACGTTGATTTAAATAAGGGGATAAAAACTGATTCGGCAGATACCCGGCGCCTGCACTGATATGTATGGCGTCTGTTCCGGCTTCAACCATCCGGGCACCAGCACTTGCATACGCTTCAATGACTTCATAAATTTCATTTTCCGTCATGGCACGGGGTCTGACCATATACATAGGGTCCCAACCCACAGAAGACGGAGCCATAGGCGTATGTCCGGTATATTCCTTTTTGGTCTGCCGGCCGGCATGGGCCAATTGAAAGCATGCCTTGCTGCCGTTTTCGTGGATAGTATCTGCCAGTCGTTTCAGACCGGGAATCTTGTCATCACTGTCCGCACATGTCTGGTGAGGGGTTGCTTTGCCCAGGGGGTGCACATTCATATACCCGGGAATAATCAGCCCCACCTCTCCGCGGGCAAGATTTTTGTAACGCTTAATCAGCTGATCGGTCACAAACCCGTTTTCATCCGCCATGACTTCATACGTTCCGGCATGGATAAACCGATTTTTAATTTCCAAGTTTCCCAGTTTAAACGGAGTAAATAAAACTGACATGATTTTTCTCCTTAAATAACCCGTGCTTCCTCTTTGAGGGCCTTAATCAGTTCCGCTACATCTTCCACAATGCGCCCACCACCTCGCTGGGGCGGTTCAGCCATGGTCTTGACGACAACTTTGGGTGTTGTGTCGATGCCAAGATCTGCAGGTGTCATTTTTTTGATCTCTTTTTCTTGGCCTTCATAATTGCCGGTAATGCAGGATAACGAGGCTCATTTAAACGAAGATCAGCGCTGACAACACCGGGCAGGTCCATCTCCACCACCTCTATGCCGCCATCGACTTCGCGTTCAACACGTGCTGTTTTTTCATTAATCTCAATTTTGGAAGCAAAGCAGGCCTGACCCCAGCCAAGATATTCGGCAAGCAATTGGGCAACCTGATTGTCATCCACATCGATCGCCTGTTTTCCCAGCAAAACCAGATCCGGAGATTCTGTTTCAACGACTTTAACCAGGATTCGGGCCACAGCATCCGAATCCAGATCACTACCAGCTGTTACATGAATGCCCCGATCCGCGCCCATACTCAATCCGTAACGGATTTCGGTCTGGGCCTTATCACTGCCGATGCCGACAATAATCACTTCTCCGCCCTTGTCTTCACGAATTCGCAACGCCTCTTCAATAGCAATTTCATCAAATGGATTGACCTTAAAACTCATGGAAGACATCTCAATCCCAGTGCCGTCTTCCTTGACTTTGATCTTCATGTCCGGATCAGTAACCCGTTTTGCTGTAACCAATATTTTCATGAATCTCTCCCTTAAATTTATCTATTATTCAATGGCGGCAAGCATCATCTGCGCCAGGTCTAAAACTTCAAATTCTTCTTCTACTCCTTTTTCTTTCATCGCATCATCAAGCATGATCATGCAGTATGGACAGGCTGTTGCGAGCGTCTTTGCTCCCGTTGCCGTAAGCTGTTCAAACCGCTCCGCATTAATTCGCTTGCCGATATTCTCCTCCATCCACATACGGCCGCCACCGGCGCCGCAGCAAAAGCTGGTCCGTTCTTTGCGTTCAGCTTCCACCAATTTTACACCCGGTATAAAACGTGCGATGTCTCTTGGCATATCATAAAGATCATTATAACGTCCGAGGTAACAGGAATCATGGTACACGACCGGTCCCTTGCCGGTAAATTTTTTACCGTTTTTCAGGGCACCTTTTTTTGTGAGTTCCCGGATGATCTCTGTATGATGAATGACTTCAAATTTTTTCCCAAATTGGGGATATTCGTTTTTTAATGTGTTGAAACAGTGAGGACAGGCAGTAATGATCTTTTTAACGCCGACGGTGTCAAACGTTTCAAGATTAGAGTCGATCATCTGCTGTGCCAGATATTCATTACCCAGCCGGCGCGCAGTTTCTCCACAGCACATTTCATTGTCACCCAGACAGACAAAGTTAACCCCGGCCTTTTGCAGCAGTTTGGCCAAAGCGATGGTCACTTTTTTATAGCGGTCGTCAAATGATCCGGCACACCCCACATAAAACAGGTATTCAAAATCAGGATTCTCCTCCGGCGTCTGAACACCCAAATCCCTGAACCAGTCACCCCGGGTGTTGGACGCCAGGCTCCACGGGTTGGAAAGGTTTTCAAAGCCTTTAAAACACTGCATCAGCTCCCTGGGGAACCGACTTTCCACCTGGACCAGGTGACGGCGCATATCAATGATATTGTCCACATGCTCAATCATCAGCGGACAGTTGGCAACACAATGCCCGCATGTAGTGCAGGCCCATATCGCTTCTTCAGATATGACATCTCCGACCAGGCATTCTCCGTCCCATTGTTCAAGAACCTCTGCCGCCTTTTCCGGTTCCTTTTTAAATTTATGCAAGGCGGCCCTGGACATGAGATTTGTCTTTTTCTTAAGGTGCTCCCTTTCGTCCATAATCAACGCCATGGGAGACAGGGGCTTGTCTGTCAGAAAGGCGGGACAGTTGGCACGGCACCTGCCGCATTCAGCACAGGAATACATGTCCATTCCCCGCTTCCAGGAAAATTCTTCTATTTTTCCGACACCAAAGATGGCATCTTCATCTTCAAGATCCTGCTTTGACAGCGCCCCTTTTTTTTTAAGGCTCCGCATAAACAATGACGGCAGCGATGTGACTTCATGGAACTGTTTGCAATAGGGCAAATAGTTTAAAAACGACAACCCCAGAACCAGATGTCCCCAGCTGCCCATGGCATGTAATTGAGCGGTCAGGGACAAATCAGCTGACAAGCCCATTCCCATGAGGAGTTTTTTTCCA
>JAJRPH010000386.1 GCA_024280875.1 Deltaproteobacteria bacterium
GGGTTTATTTTGTTGCACCACTTTCGCACTTCGGCCGACTGGGTGTAAACAACAAACCCTGACCCGCCGGCTGTCATCATTATTATTTCCCGGCACAAAAGCGGACAAATCTTTTTGTTGCTAATATGGCCGACATAAGTTGTTGACATGACCAACATAATGACTTACAATCTAACCATGATCAACTTAAATATAAATGAAATAAAAACTCATTTTTCAAGTTACATTGCAAAAGTTAGCAGCGGAGAAACCGTGATCGTCTGCAAACGGAATGTGCCAATTGCTGAAATAAAACCGATTGTGGCACTTCCAAATAAAAAACGCCCCATTGGATTGGCTGGCAAAGAATATCCCGACTTTCAAATTGGTGATGCTTTTTTTGAGCCTCTCCCTGAAGATATTATTGCTGCTTTCAATGGCGATGGCTCGTGAAACTTCTTCTCGACACCTGCACTTTTCTTTGGTTAACGAAAGGGAGTGATGAGCTTTCCCCTGTCGCAATTGAAGCTTTTGCCAACCAAAAAAATGAAGTCTATCTCAGTGCCGTTTCTGCCTGGGAAATTAATGTTAAATATCGATTGGGTAAATTACCGCTTCCTCTTTCACCTGATCAATTTATTCCAAAAGAGCGAAAAAGACACTGGGTCACCTCTTTGGATTTATCAGAAAAAGACACTTTGCACCTCTGCAAATTACCTACTCCCCACAAAGATCCTTTTGACCGTATGCTTGTATGTCAGGCCATTGAGCGCTCGCTAACCATTATCACCCCTGACCCGCTTATTACACAATACCCGATTCGTTGTATCTGGTAGCCTTAGAAGCCGCCATGAATATTGATGGCGTGGAAGCAGCCAGATACCAAGATCATCCGGGAAAACATTAAAATCATAAACTTCCAATTTATAATTGACGTTCCCCGATCATGTGTTACATTATTTGGCAGTAAACATTGTTCTGGTTTCCAAACCGAATTTCGATCTGTTGAGATATGGAGATCACCCCCATGCCCAAGCGTTACTGGCCGGACGAATATATAGAAAAACATCGAACCGCCAAAGAAGCCCTGCAAATGATCCGTTCCGGTCAACGGGTCTTTTTCGGCTCTTCCTGCGCCGAACCACAGCACCTTGCCAACACACTCATTTCCATGGCCGATCATTTTTCCGACCTTGAAATTGTCAGGCTCATGAGCCTGACAGACTCCCCGATCACCAAACTGGCCAACGAAAATCTCCATGGCAATTTCAACATACGAAATATCTATCACGGGTCCGCATCCGCCACACATCTTGCGCCCAGCAAACCTTACATCACGCCGATTAACATATCTGCGGTACCGGGGTTATTTTTAAAGCGACAGTTGCCGCTCAATGCCGCCTTTGTTCAGACATCTCCGCCGGATGACTTCGGATGGATGAGCTTAGGGATTTCAGTGGATGTCTGCCTGGCTGCCATCCAGTCGGCAGACCTGGTTATCGCACAGGTGAACCCAAAAATGCCTAGGGTTCTGGGCCAGAGCTTTATTCACGTGAATGATGTGAACATTGTGGTTGAAAAAGAGGAAGAACTGCTGACCATAGACAACCTTCCGGAATTTGAAACCGCTCATAAAATTGGAAAAATGGTTGCCAACCTCATCGAAGACGGCTCGACCTTCCAACTGGGACTAGGGGCCACCCCCCAGGCAATCCTTTTGGCCCTGGCGGACAAAAATGATCTGGGGGTCCATACCCAGTTTCTCATCGACGGTATTATGGACCTGGTCGCAATCGGCGTTATCACCAACAAATACAAGGGAATTCATAACGGCAAGCTGGTGGCCAGCAATGCAGTGGGGACAAAAAACCTGTATGAATTTATTCATGACAACCCGTCCATTGAATTCTACCCGTCAGACTATGTCAACCACCCTGGCATTATTGCCCGGAACAATAAAATGATGTCAGTCAACATGGTCATGGAGATGGATCTCACCGGCCAGGCTGCGGTGGATGCCCTGCCCCATAATTATTTTGCGGGAGTGTCCAGTATGATCGATTTTATCAGGGGATCAGCCATGTGCCCCAACGGCAAATCCATCCTGCTGATTCCGTCAACATCCTTTGACGGCGAAGAAACCCGAATCGTTGGTTCCATAGACAGCGGCGGAGTGGTCATTCCCAGGGGAGACGTCTCTTATGTGGTCAGTGAATTCGGCGCGGTCAATCTTTTTGGGAAAAACCTGCAGGAACGGGCAACCGCCATGATCAGCCTGGCGCATCCAAAATTCCGGGATCGACTCTTCGCAAAAGCCAAAGCACTCGGACTGATGAGCCAGGGCCGACAGCTAAGCGAGTCCCTGAAAAGCGTCTATCCGGCAGGACTCGAGGAAATAAAAAAATACGGTGACCAGATTGTTCAATTAAGACCTGCCAAACCCGTGGATGACCGACGGATTCAGGAACATTTTTACAATCTGAATAAAAAAGATGTGGTGGCGCGGTTTTTCCATGAAAAAACCTGCTTTTTAAGAGATGACATCGAAAGCATGTTTGAAACCGATTATATCAACAACCTGACCATTCTCGCCGTCACCGGGGAATTCGGATTCGGGGCGGTCATCGGCATCGGCGCCTACATGATTGAACCAAAAAAAAATATCGCGGAAGTTGCCTTTTCCGTTAGCAAAAAATGGCAGGGCAAGGGGATTGCGTCCGCGCTTCTTCTTAAACTGGCCCTGGCGGCAAAGGACAATGAAATTTCCGGGCTGGTGGCATACACCTCTCCTGAAAACTCAAACATGATCAAACTGTTTAAAAAACTCCCTTACCATGTAAAATCTTCATTTGAGGATAGCATGGTAATTTTAACCTGCAATTTTGACGAACCTGTGTGAGCAATAATGAAGGAGAAACATAAATGACGGAACACCCCAAATTTTATGACGTGCACCTGGCGGAATATCAGAAAACCGCTTATATCAACAGCAAGGAACAATACCAGGAAATCTACCGGCGTTCTATTGACGATCCGGATGCTTTCTGGGCGGAACAGGCGAAGAAATACCTTTCCTGGGATAAAGAATGGGATTTTGTCTTAAAGTATGATTTTAACGAGGCAAAAATCGAATGGTTCGGCAACGGTAAACTTAATGCCTCTTATAACTGTCTTGACCGGCATATGGATACCATTAAGGACAAAATAGCGTATTACTGGGAAGGAGACCGGCCGGAAGACGCCGAAACCTATACCTACGGAGACATCTACGAAAAAGTCAACCGGTTTGCAGCGGTTTTAAAATCCAAAGGCATCAAAAAAGGCGACCGGGTTATTATTTATCTTCCAATGATCATCGAGCTGCCGGTTTCCCTGCTGGCCTGTGCCAGAATCGGTGCGGTTCACAGTGTGGTATTTGGCGGATTCAGCGCTGAAGCCATTGCCAACCGGATTAAGGACTGTGATGCCAAACTGGTGATTACAGCAGACGGAGGTTACCGCGGCGGTAAGCCTGTATCACTAAAAAATAATGTGGATGCAGCAATCAAAAACTGCCCGGGCGTTGAAACCGTGGTTGTCGTCAATCACACCGGCGCGGACATACAGCTGGACGCCTCCAAAGAAATCTGGTGGCATGAGGCAGTCGCCGATCCCGGACTGCCGTCCTATGTTGAACCCGAATCAATGGATGCTGAAGACCCGCTGTTTATTCTTTACACCAGCGGTAGTACGGGAACACCCAAAGGGGTTGTTCATACACACGGTGGCTACCTTCTGTATGCGGGCATTACCACGAAACTGGTCTTTGACTTGAAAAAAGACGAAGTGTTCTGGTGTACCGCAGATATCGGCTGGATCACCGGTCACAGCTACATTGTTTACGGCCCGCTGATAAACGGCCTGACCAGCGTCATGTTTGAAGGCGTGCCAAGCTACCCTGATTTTGACCGGTTCTGGGCCATTGTCAGCAAATACAAGGTTAATAAATTCTATACCGCCCCCACTGCGATCCGCGCCCTGGCCAAGGAAGGCGAAGCCCATGTTCAAAAACACGATATCTCCTCTCTTAAACTCCTGGGCACGGTGGGTGAGCCCATCAACCCGGAAGCCTGGCGATGGTATTATCATCACGTAGGCAGGGACTGGTGTCCGATTGTAGATACCTGGTGGCAAACCGAAACCGGCGGCCACATGCTCACTCCCCTGCCGGGTGTGGCCCCCATCAAAGCCGGCTCCTGCTCCGCACCGTTCTTCGGAGTGGATCCTCTCATAATCGATGATGCAGGGGATGAAGTCAAATTCCCTAATGAGGAAGGGCTTCTGTGCATCCGAAAACCCTGGCCGGGAATGGCAAGAACCGTATACGGTGATCACGAACGCTTCCGGGACACCTATTTCAGCCAGGTGCCGGGAATGTATTTTACCGGTGACGGCGCCAAAAAAGATGAGGACGGGTATTTCTGGATTATCGGCCGAATTGATGACGTGATAAATGTGTCCGGGCACCGGCTGGGAACTGCGGAAGTCGAATCCGCCCTGGTATTGCATAAAAATGTTGCAGAAGCTGCTGTGGTAGGATTCCCCCATTCCATTAAAGGCCAAGGAATCTATGCCTTTATTATTCTCAAAAGCAGTGCAACCCCTTCCGATGAGCTGAAAAAAGAGCTGGTCATGCAGGTCCGGAAAGAAATCGGGCCCATTGCCACCATTGATGTGATCCAGTTTACCGAAGGCCTGCCCAAAACCCGAAGCGGCAAAATCATGCGGCGAATCCTTAAAAAAATCGCCGCAGGAAAGATGGATGAACTGGGCGACACCTCCACCATTGCAGATGAGTCGGTCATTGATCTGCTGATCAATGAACGGGTGGATGTATCAAAATTATAAGGAGTTATTCCGGATTGAAAGTCGGTATTGCCCGTGACGAGAGGTTCCTGGAACACAAAACCGGTCATTTTCACCCGGAACACCCCAAACGCCTGGACGCGATTTACCGGATGCTCGACCAGCATTTCAAAGAACAGCTGATTTCGATCCCTACGGAACCGGCAACTGTTGAGCAGATTGAAAGAATCCATTCCCCGGCTTACATTAAACGAATATTAAAAACAGCGGAACAACGGATCACCAGCCTGGCGCCGGACACTCCCATCAGCGCTGACAGTTATTTTGCCGCGTGGCTGGCGGCCGGAGCCTGCATTCAAGGCATTGATCATCTGATGGCAAAAGCAAGCGATGCTTTTTTCGCGTTTGTTCGTCCCCCCGGCCACCATGCCCTCCCGGACAAGGCGGCCGGGTTCTGCATCTTCAACAACATCGCCATTGCCGCGCAATATGCCATTGACCGATACTCGCTGGGCCGGATTCTGGTCATTGACTGGGACATCCACCACGGAAACGGTATCCATGACATCTTTTACGACAACCCAAAAGTGCTGTACATGTCTACCCATGACCTGATGATGTATCCGTATACTGGTGAATTCGACCAGACCGGCAGCGGCAAAGGAAACGGATATACCGTCAACATCCCGATTTTACGTGAATTTACAGATGACGACATGATCTATCTATACCAGGAAATACTGCGCCCCCTCATATCCGGATACCGGCCACAGCTAATCATGGTAGCCGCTGGTTTTGACGCCCATGCGGACGACCCAATCGGCCGATCCAATCGGCCGATCCCGCTTAACGGAAGCGACTTATGGCGGGGTGACACGCTTGCTGAGACATTTAAGATCTTTGCAGGAAAATCCACCCCTGTTTTACTCCCTGGAAGGCGGTTATCATCAGCGTGCCCTGGCCGAATCCATTAAAACCATTTTAACGGAACTGACCGGAAACCTGGCCCCCATGCCGATCCTGTCACCCGGTCCGGCAGTGACAGACCTTATTGCTCAGGTAAAAAAAATTCATTTACCCTACGGAGTGTTCGATGATTAAAGCCAGAATACCGGCCCGTCACCAATCCGCCAACCTGAAATCCTATGAAAAAATATTGCCTGATTTTAAATGGGCGGATATTGAAAAAGAATTTTCATGGTCCGGCACAGACAGGATGAATATTATCACCGAGTCCATCGACCGATGGGCCGAGGACCCTGAGCGGTGCGCCCATGACGCTCTGATCTTTTCAAAAAACGGGCAGGTGCAGACCTTTTCCTATCAACAGCTCAAGCTAAAATCCTGCCAGTGGGCCGGTTTGCTTACAAAATACGGGTTTAAGGCCGGAGACCGGCTGATCATACTATTGCCACCCTGCCCGGAAATATTTTTTGCCATGGCCGCCTGTGCGAGAATGGGCGTTATCTTCTGCCCGGTATTTTCCAGCTCCAGCTTTTATGAACTGGAAATCAGGCTGGAAAGCACCGCGCCAAGAGGGATTCTCACACTGCCGGACCTTGTGGAAAAAATATCCTATGAATTTGCAGGACAGATTCAACATATTTTACTGACCCTGGGACCGGCTCCTGGATTATTTTCAAATGAGGTCGTGATTGCCGGTTTACCAGACCAAATGCCTGCCGAGTTCGAACCGAAAATGCTGGCCGGGGACGCCCCGTTGTACCTGATCTACACATCCGGTTCCACTCGGCCGCCAAAGGGCGTCGTTCACACCCACAGAGAGATGACCGGCATGCTTGCTTCTGCCAGATGGGTGCTTGACGTCAAACCCAACACTGTGCTGTGGACAGACGCGGATCCGGCATGGGTGACCGGAACCGTTTACGGAGCATTTGCGCCCTGGCTGTGCGGTGTCACCTCTTTTGTCCAGGGAGATCCTTTTACGGCCGCCAACTGGTACTGGACCCTGGAAAAATTCAAGGTGTCTGCCTGGTACACCACACCGAAAATTATCCGCGACCTGATGGAAGCCGGCGACGACCTGCCGTCACGCTATGACTTAAGTGCCTTACGACATGTCACGAGTGTCGGCGCCCCCCTGATCCCGGAATTGTTGTACTGGGTGGGAAAACACCTGAAATGCTACCCGCATGACACCTGGTGGATGACGGAAACCGGCATCATCTGTATTGCCAACCTTCCCTGTAATGACATCAAACCCGGCTCCATCGGCAAGCCATTGCCCGGAATCGAAGCCGCCATTTTAGATGAAAGCGGAGACCACCTTCCGGCCTTATCCCTCGGTGAACTGGCATTAAAATGTCCCTGGCCCGGCCTGACCATCGGATTGTGGCAGGACAATGACCGGTTTCAGCGGTATTTTACACAAGACAAATGGTTTCTCACCGGCGATATTGCCCTGGTGGATGAAGAGGGATATTTCTACCATCAGGGGAGAAATGACGATCTGTTAAAAGCCGGCGGGGACAAGATGATTGGTCCGTTTGAAATCGAACAGGTATTGTGCGTCCACCCCGCAGTGGCTGAAGCCGCTGTTATATCCAGAGGCAGCGAACCCGGCAAAGGGATCTCCTATTTAAAAGCATTTATCACCCTGAAAAAAACATATATCCAGTCCACACGTTTAAACTACGACATCAAGGCGTTCTTAAAAGGAAACCTGGCCACGGATATTGTCATCCGGGAAATTGTCTTTTTAGACAAGCTCCCCAAAACCCGGAGCGGCAAGCTTCTCCGCCGGGTTCTGCGAGCCCGGGAACTGGGAATCCCTGGGGGGGAGTCTTTGAACATGCAGGATTAAGATCAGCCGCTAAAATCAATTGTTTTCTCAGAGTGTAACTTACATTCCGCACATAGTCAGTCCTGATTTAACAATTAAGGGCATTTGCATATAACCAATTGATATAATTTCAAATAAAAAATGTATAGACATTTGATTTTATTAGATATATTGTAATCTTCCAAAAACAAGGAGGATTACAATGAGTTTATGCTTGAGCTCTCAGCCGACGCAATTAAAGCACACCAGCTGGATACCGATAAGATCCATAACGACTCGACCACGATTACTTTCAAAGGCCGCTATAAAAATCAAGCCCCTGAGGCCGTTCAACTACGCTGTGGACATAA
>JAJRPH010000387.1 GCA_024280875.1 Deltaproteobacteria bacterium
ATTTTTACACGGGGCATGAGCCGGGGTACTATAAACCTGCGACCCTCAGGAGTTTTGCCGAGGTAAAGCAGGAGTGGGTGAATCTGGGGTTGACTCCTGATAAGAAGATAGCCTTTCATTGTGGCGGCGGATGGAGGTCTAGCCTGGTTTGGTTCTTTGCGTATTTGATGGGATACCCCGACATTAGCAACTATGATGGAGGATGGTATGAATGGACCTGGGATCCAAGTCGCCCTGTAACTATTGGCGAATACCAATAAATCAAGTTCTGTGGAACCGGTAAACCCACAAACCCACAAACCTATGAACCGGTGGAATGGAGTTTACAGCAAATCTTCGTTTCACCGGTTTCGATTGAGAAAATCGGCTTCGGGATGCTTTTTATGATCTTCAATATATAACAAAAAATAAAAAAGACCGCCAGTCCCGAGTTAACAGGTTGGCGGTCTTTTATAGTTTTGCATAAACCGGAGCTTTTTGCGTTTTGCCGTAAAATCGTCAAAGATTTAAAAAAACTTTTGGCTCAGTCGGTCGCTAAATTCAAATTAATATCTAATTTAATGCCTAATTTAATGCCTAATTTAATATCTGGGCCGACGGTTATTTTTTTTACCTTTGGGCTTCTGGTTGGCCTGGTTGACTTTGATGTCACGGCCCTTGAAGTCTTTGCCGTTTAATGCCTTGATGGCTTTGTCTGCTTCCGAGTTATCCGGCATATCCACAAAACCGAAGCCCTTTGACTGGCCTGAAAAACGGTCTTTTATAATATTGACACTTTCAACGTTTCCAAATTCCGAAAAAGCTTCGTTCAGGTCTTCTTCTGTGACGTTGTAGGCAAGGTTCCCAATATACATGTTCATAAGACTCTCCTTTACGTGTGTGGCATGATCGAGAAAGCGCTGTCCGATAACCAGCCACACAATTAACGGAGAGCGATCAGCCAAAGATTGGCTTTTGTGCATATCGGCAGCTTCCGTTATATTGTATCGTGAAATAGCGGAAATTGTCCGGCCCGGATGAGTTGATAGCAAATCCGGGTTTAAAAATTATACAGGGTGTTGAAAAACGTTATGAGCGCAGGCCAGACAAATCAAAATCAGACAAGGCAAAATTTGGCGAAAAAGCTTAAGTTTATATTTATAAATGAGCATTTTGAGCCGAATTTTAACGCCGTGTTGTCAAGCGTAATAGTTTTTCAATCTATCGTTTTTTTTGTTTGGGCCTGGGCTTCCTCCTTTGCGCAGGCTGGACCATCACGTCCCGGCCGTCCAGTTTTGCATGTTTCATTGATTTGAGCACCGTATCGGCCACATGGTTATCAATCTCAAAAAAAGAAAACTCCCTTAAAATTTCGATTTTACCAATCTGGGCGTTATTGATGCCCGACTGATCGCACAGCAGCCGTGTAATAGTCCCTTTTTGGATGTTGTCTAACTGGCCGACATTGATGAAAAAACTTTGGCTATCGCTGCCTTTGCGGGGGCCATTACCTTTGCGGAAGCTGTTGTCTTTTTGGGGACCATAGTTTTTGCGCGGGCTTTTGTCCTTAAAGGATCCATTTTTATCTTTGGAAAATTTTTTTCCCCAGGATTTTTTCTCCGCTCCGTTTTTGCTGTTGGGCTTGCGGCTGGCCCTGCTGCTGACATTGATGTCTTTGGCACCCTTATAATAATCCAGGAACCGGTTGAACTCAATGGAAATAACCCGCTGAATCAATTCTTCCTTAGATAGGTCGGCCAGGGTTTCATAAACCGGGTCCAGGAATTTATCGACTTCTTCGTGATTGATGTCAACGGTGACCAGCTTTTTGACCATCGCATACAACTGTTTTTCGCAAATGGCATACCCGGTGGGAACCTTGTCATATTTAAATTTGATCCCGGCTTTGTGCTCTACGTTCGAAAGTTTCCAGCGTTCCCGCGTATTCATCAGGACAATGGAAATCCCGGATTTTCCGGCCCGGGCGGTCCTGCCGCTACGGTGGGTATAGGTCTCTGCCTCATCCGGGAAATTGTAGTTAATGACATGGGAAATGTCTTCCACATCCAGCCCCCGGGCCGCCACATCGGTTGCCACTAAAAGCTGGATGCTTTTGGTCCTGAATCTTTTCATGACAGTGTCACGCTGGGCCTGGGAAAGTTCGCCGTGAAGAGCTTCTGCGTTGTAGCCGTCTTTCATCAGCTTTTCGGATACCTGCCGGGTTTCATTCCGGGTCCGGCAGAAGATCAGGCCGTAAATGTCCGGGGAATAATCAATGATCCGTTTTAAGGCCGGGTACCTGTCTTTTTCCAGTACCATATAATTGGTGTGTGTGATATTCTGGGCAACACTGTTTTTTTTGCCGGCAGTAATTTCAACAGATTCATTCATGTACTTGGTTGAAATTTTTGTAACGGCTCTGGGCATGGTGGCTGAAAACAGCCAGGTCCGTCTGTCCTTTGGTGTTTGGCTTAAGATAGCATCCAGGTCCTCGGCAAACCCCATGTTCAGCATTTCATCCGCTTCATCCAACACCACAAAGGACACGTTCGAAATTTTGACCACTTTGCGCTTGATCAGGTCCAGCAGTCTGCCGGGGGTGGCCACAATAATATGGGCACCTCTTTTAACCTGTCGGATCTGGTTTTCAATGCTGGCGCCGCCGTAAACGGAAACGATTTTTGCCCCCTTAACATACCGGGTGAATTTCGTGAAATCACCGGAGATCTGGATGCAAAGCTCGCGGGTGGGGCATATGACAACCCCCTGGGTATGGTTGGAATTAAAATCCATCAAGTGGATCATGGGCAGCCCGAAAGCCGCTGTTTTTCCGGTCCCGGTCTGGGCAAGCCCCACCAGGTCCCTGTCGCCGTTGATGATTTCAGGGATCACTTTATTCTGGATCGGGGTCGGTTCGCTAAACCCCATTTTCTCGACGGCTTTTAATATATGGTCGTTTAAACCTAAATTTTCAAAACTCATTAATTTCTATTCTCTATTATAAAAAAATCATATGTTATGTTTTTATCAAATGTTTGATTCGTTCATTTGCAAGGCATAAAGGGTGAATCTGTATATTTTACCACGAACTTTTTATAACACAACAAATTAGCGAATCAGGGATTTGGAATTCAAGCTAAGCCGCCGTTCCCTGCCGCAAAACCACTTTCCGGCCGTGGGCGGACAGAATGGTTTTCCTTAACCGGATAATTTTCGGTGTCACCTCCACCATTTCATCGTCGCCTATGAACTGGATTGCTTTTTCCAGGGTCATGGGAAGCACCGGTGAGATAATAACAGCATCATCTTTGCCCGAAGCCCTCATGTTGGTCAGGTTTTTGGTTTTGCAGGGATTGACGTTTAAGTCATTGCCCCGGCTGTGTTCCCCGATGATCACGCCTTCATATACATCGTCGCCGGGGCGGACAATAAGCTTTCCCCTGGCTTCTAAGTTAAACAGGGCAAAGGGCACGGCTTTTCCCTGGCGGTCGGAAACCAGGCTACCGGTGAAGCGGCTGGGGAAATCTCCCTTATATTCTTCATATCCCGCAAAAGAGGAGTTCATAATGCCGGTGCCGTGGGTGTCGGTCATAAATTCGTCCCGGTACCCGATCAGTGCGCGGGAGGGAACGGAGAATTCCAGGCGGACCCGGCCATTGTCCTTGTGTGCCATGCGAGTCAGGCTCCCTTTTCGTTTCAGCAGCTTCTCAGTCACGTTTCCGCTGTAGGCCGCTTCACAGTTAATCAGCAGGTTTTCAACAGGCTCGAGTTTTTTGCCATTTTCATATCTGAAAATAACCTGGGGCCGCCCCACGCAGAGTTCAAAACCTTCCCGGCGCATGGTTTCAATTAAAATCGCCATCTGAAATTCGCCCCGCCCTTTGACAAGAAAACTTTCCTTGTCTTCAGATTCTTCCACACGCATGGAAACATTCATGAGGCTTTCCTTGATCAGTCGGGTCCTTATTTTACTGGACTGTACCAGCTTACCGTCCCTGCCGGCAAGGGGGGATGTGTTGTTGGTAAACTTCATGAAAACCGTGGGCTCATCCACCTGTATTCGGGGCAGGGCGATCGGGTTTTCACCGGTGCAGATGGTGTCGCCGATATGAACGTCTTCAATGCCGGAAATAACAATGATATCACCGGCATGGACTTCCGTAGCGTCTTCTAATCCCATGCCGCTGTATACCTGGAGCTTGGAAACTTTTAAGGGGATCTGGTGTCCGTCTTCATGGAGGCAGACCAGGTCTTTTTTAGAAGCTACCGACCCGTTGATTACTTTGCCGATAGCAAGACGGCCCATGTAATCCGAATAGCTCAGGTCGGAAACCAGCATTTGAAACGGCGCGTCTGTATTGGAATCCGGCGCGGGAATCTCATCTATGATCATGGCCATGAGCAGGTGGAGATTTTTTTCCGTTTCTTCCGGGGATTTCATGGCAACTCCATCTCTGCCGATGGCATAGAGATAGGGGAATTCGATCTGTTCATCGGTGGCGTCCAGATCAATTAACAGGCTGTAGACTTCATCTAAAACTTCTGCAGGGCGGGCATCGTCCCGGTCAATCTTGTTGATGACCACGATGATTTTAAGGCCTTTTTTCAGTGCCTTGTCCAGAACAAAACGGGTCTGGGGCAGGGGGCCTTCGGACGCGTCCACCAAAAGGATGGCTCCGTCAGCCATGGACAGCGCACGCTCCACTTCACCGCCGAAGTCCGCATGGCCCGGGGTGTCGATGATATTGATTTTTGTGCCGTTCCAGTTGATGGCGCAGTTCTTGGCGGCAATGGTGATGCCCCGTTCTCTTTCAAGGTCCATGCTGTCCATGAGGCGATCGTCAACCGCCTGGCCTTCCCGGAACAGACCGCTCTGCTTGAACATGGCATCCACTAAAGTGGTTTTGCCATGATCAACATGGGCAATGATGGCAATGTTTCTTACGGCTGTATTCTGTATTTTTTCCATTTTTCCAAAACTACTTAATTAAGATTTATTTGTCAGGCATCGGTTGTCTCGTTAATCCGGTTGCCGCTTGTGTATGTTTTTTAAACCACGAAACCCGTCATGTACGACACGACGGGTCATTTTTAAAATGATGCATATCCTTTATGGATGGGTCAAATTTTTAAACCAATAATTATTACCTGATTTTAATCAAAAAGGAAAGTCTTTTTTTATTTTTTTGAAAAAAGTTTTTCCACCACAGAGATCGCAGAGAGCAATTAATTGGTTTTCGCTGGCTAAGCTGCTTAGCTCTATGCTCTCAGTGTGCTCTGTGGTAAAATTTTTATTTTGGCGGGTTTAATTGCTTTGGTTTTTTTAGCAAAGTTACTTTTTTAATGGAAAGGTAAAAATTAAATTTTCCCGGTCTCATTTGCTGCCGGAATCAGGCTCATGGCCCGTTCTGCCAGGGCTGTAATGGTCAGGCTGGGATTGGCCCCGATGTTGGCCGACACGGCTGCACCGTCGGTGACGTAAATTCCCGGGTAGCCGAATAATTCATGATTTCTATCAATTACACCGTTTACCGCAGATGATCCCATATGGCAGCTCCCCAGGATATGGGCAGTGGAGGCCGTATTTCCGATACTCTCGGTCAGAATATTTAATGGCTGGCCGCCGGAAATTTCAGCCAGGGTCTTGGCAGCGTTGTTGGCCACGGGCAAAAATGTGGGCGCGGATTTATCCCTGACCTCTACGGATTTAAGTCCACGGCGGAACAGGAAGGATGCTTTTCGTCCGTATTTGAATGATATCTGGTTATCCAGATGCTGCATGACGGTCAATATGGTGACGCGCTTGTTCCAGTTTTTTGCAGTCCAGTTTTTAAACAGTTTGACTGGATGTAAGGCCATGGCAAGCAAATTTTTGAGCGACCGGATGGTCGGGTTGGGATGATCCACCAGGGGACCGGTAAAAAACTTAATGAAATTATAACCATTGGGGAATCGGTTTTGGGTGATATGGGTGTTTTCA
>JAJRPH010000388.1 GCA_024280875.1 Deltaproteobacteria bacterium
GCATCGACTCAAAATCCTGAATAAATAATTGAACAATTTATTCTTTTTGAAGTAGGAGGTAATGATGAGAAAATGGCAATGCACGGTCTGCGGTTATATTCATAACGGAGAAGAACCTCCTGAAATATGCCCGATCTGCGGGGCAGATAAAAGTCAGTTTATTGAAATAACTGAAATAAAAGGAGAAACAGAAAAAGAACCGGCTGTCGAAAAAATCGCTGAATCAAAATCTGATGACCAGCCTGCCGTACCGGACGCTTTGCCCCAGCCGCTTTTTTCTTATAATTCAATCACCCGCCTGATGATTAAGCACCACCTCCACCCCATAACGGTCCATTTCCCCAATGGTGTGATTCCGGTGGCCGTTGCATTTATCTTTCTGGCCGTAATTTTTCAATTTGCCGGCCTTGCAAAAGCATCCTTTTACAATATGATATTTGTACTCCTGACGCTTCCGGTCATTTTGTTCACCGGTTATAATGAATGGAAACAAAAATATCAGGGTGCGACTACCAACATCTTTATGATCAAAATTATTTCCGCAGCAGTGGTGACAGCCACGGCTGTAATTATCGTTTTATGGCATCTGATTGCGCCTGAAGTCCTTCAGGGCTCATCAGGCATACGGATCGTTTTTCTCCTGCTCCACCTGATCATGCTCGCGGCAACCGGAATTGCAGGGCATATTGGGGGAAAACTGGTGTTTAAGGACTAATTCAGTTAGCTAAAACATTCAGACAGCTTTTTCTTAACCGGATTCAAGTCAGAGAAAGGGACGCTAAAATGGAATGTCCATATTGCGGATGTCAAAAATTTTACATAAAAGATACGGATGATGAGTATGAAACATACGGATTTGATTGTAAGTCCGGTGAGGTTTGCTTTGATCCCGATATTGCGGATTCTGATACCCCGGAGATTTGCGATGATTCCCATATCTATTGTGAAAAATGTGCCTGGAACGGCAGGTATGATGAAATCAAAATTTAAAAATCATATTTCCAGATCAGGTCTAACGCGGATGTCTGTTCATTATCAATCTGGGTTTCAAGATCAAAATGTTTGTTTATCTCGTAAGTCACTTCCACTTTTTGTGTGACAGTTTCATCAAACCCCTGGCGAAAGGTTACAAAAACCCTGGGCAACACATACTTGCCCATGGTCAGAGAGCCCTGGCGAAGCCCGCCGCTGCCGGCACTAATGTTAAGATAATCAATCCCCAGAGCTTCGCCAACAATATCTCTGAGCTTGTCTGCCGCAATCTGGCCGGTGAAGCTGAGCGCTGCCTCTTCAGCCTGAAAACTTTCCTTTGCCGAAAGATCATCCGGCGCCCGACCGAATACCAGGTAAGAGATGATTGCAGCCTGATCCATTGCCGGTTCACTGTCTAAAATCAGGTTAAGGGACTCAAACGTTCCGGACAACCGGATAATAATTTTAACATCATCAATTAAGGTGACCGCTTCAATATCAAGTGCCGGATTAATGTCCTCCTGCCCGGTAAACATTAATTCCCCCTGCTCGATCTGAAAAAGCCTGCCGCGAAACCGGTATGTTCCCCTAACAGGAAAAACCGAACCATAAAGGACAAACGGCTTCTGAGGGTCTTTTTTTAACTGAATATCGCCTTTAATTTCAACAAATTCGTCCTTTCCTTTAAACCAGAAATCATTGGGTATAATCAAAGCAACGTCCGCGGACAGAGGATCGACAAACTCAAGCGGTTCCGGTTCTTTTTCCGGAATCTGCAGCACACCGTTTTTGGCAGACACAGGAGCAACGATTTCAATTTCTGAAAATTTCTTTTCAAGAAACCGTTCCAGATTGACCCGCCCCTCGTCGACCTTGATTCTACCTGACAGTACGGGTGCTTCCCATGCACCTGAAAGGGTTATATCCGGATTAATCCGTACGTCAACCCCTCTGTGAAACGGAATATATAATTGATCGCCCACGGCCCGGATATTGAATGTCTGCGGTATAAAATTATCATGCGTCAAAACACCGGACAGATGCAGGGTTCCTTCTTTATCTCCTTTTAAGTTTAAAGCATCTATGGTGATCGTATTTTTAACAAACTTGAGATCCGCAGTCAGGGTTTCATAAACCAATTCCTGTTTTTTCAGATTCAGCGTGCCGTCAAGCAACTGCATCCGGCCCTGAACCCGGGGATTAAAAAAATCACCTGAAACAAATGCCGTGGTATCTAAAACACCGCTGATATCATACTCCGGATCATTGATAATATCTGATATCCAGGAGATATCCACCTGATCCAGATTTATTGAAAGATCAAGCCCGTCGGGCTGCGGAATAAATTCAAACGGATATAACGACAGGGCCATTAACGCTGTACCATGCACATCCAGAAACTTTTCGGTATCACGGTAAGCAGAAGCGGTCATCAGCACTTTGGAATCAGAATATTTTATGGATGCCGAAGCATCTGATACCGAAAATTTATCAAAGCTCCCTTCTTGTAAGGATAACTCCATATCAATCGTTGGCGCTTCCAGCATACCGGACAATTTAATATTCGAGGATAACCGCCCCTGAAGATGCCCCACCTCCGTTAGAAATTCTGAAAACTCAGAAATATCTACCTGGTATAGGTTTAAATCAGCAACAAGACTTTCCGGCCGGGGGGTAAATTTAAAAGGATACAAACCCAAATGCACGGATGCGGATCCATTGGCATCCAGAATTTTTCTCCCCTGCATGAGAGCGGAACCTCTTATATTTACCTGGGAATTTTCATACTCAAGGGTTGCCGACATATCCGTCACAGGCAATCCTTCATAGGAGGCATCTTTGATGGAAGTTGTCATATTAATTACCGGGTTTTCCAGCATACCGGATAATTTAATTTTCGATGACAGCAGGCCCTGAAATTTTTCCCCGCCTTCCCAGAACCCGGAAATCCGCTTGAGATTAAATTCGTGCAACGTCAAACCAGCCGACACATCCGCCGACGGAATCAATCCCGCTTCACCTTTCAGGACAAGAGACGCATTCCCGGAATCTAAATGCAATGAATTTATGAGGATACGGTCCCGGGATATTGTCAGTTTCACCGGCTCACGGTTGACCAGCGGCGGCTGGTCAAAAGATACCAGTATCACCTTCTCAATAGAAACCTCTTTTACCGGTTCCAGCCAGCGGCTGATACTCCCTGACAGTGTTAACTTTTCTTTCTGCCCGCCCTGAAGTTCTATTTCAGCCTGGATGGATGCCGGGGTCATCGTTGTA
>JAJRPH010000389.1 GCA_024280875.1 Deltaproteobacteria bacterium
ATCAATCCGTTATTGTGATCAACGATCCGTCGTCATTCCAGCCTTTGGATGATGTGATAAAAATACTTGGATGGGACGATGTCGCACTGGTACTTTCAACCCGCGAATCAATTCTATCATTGATCAACACCGCCTATGACAGCAGCAGGGATACCGCTGAACAGCTTGTCGCAGACATGGAGGAAAGCGGTTACGACATTATCAGTGAAATTGAAGAAACCGCTGATCTTTTGGATGATACCAGTGATGCGCCGATTATTAAGCTGGTTAATCATATTATTTCCCAGTCCGTTAAAAGCGGTGCCAGTGATATTCACATAGAACCTTATCAGAGCTCCTTTAAAGTACGCTACCGTGTTGACGGGGTTTTGTATGATCTTCTGTCCCCCCCCAAATGGATGCAGTCTTCTGTGACTTCAAGAATTAAAGTTATGTCAAAAATGAATATTGCTGAAAAACGGCTCCCTCAGGACGGCCGGTTTGAAGTAAAAATAGGCGATCAGAGTATTGATATCCGTGTTTCCACGATTCCCATCACCCATGGTGAACGGCTGGTGCTCAGATTGCTGAACAAATCAAACAAATTACTTCATCTTCCGGATCTGGGATTCAAGGATGAAAAGCTTAAAACGGTTGAACAGTTAATACAATCCTCCCACGGGATTATCCTGATTACGGGACCGACGGGCAGCGGTAAAACAACTACCCTGTATGCGATTTTATCCAAAATTAATTCTCCTGATATTAATATTATTACCATTGAGGACCCGGTTGAATACCAGCTTAAAGGCATTGGACAGATTCAGGTGAATCCTAAAATTGATCTGACATTTGCCCGGGGGTTGAGATCCATTGTCCGTCAAGACCCTGACGTGATCCTGATCGGTGAAATGAGGGATCAGGAGACAGCCGATATCGGCGTTCAATCCGCATTAACAGGGCATCTTGTTTTTTCGACCTTGCATACCAATGATGCAGCCAGCTCTATTACCCGACTGATCGACATCGGCGTTGAACCGTTTCTGATTTCATCTTCGGTGATAGCCGTCATCGCTCAGCGTCTGGTCCGGGTATTATGTAATGAGTGCAAGGAAGTATATCAGCCGGACGATGAAACACTTAAGCAACTCCGACAAATTAAAATGAAAGAAGGCCTTGGTCATACCGATTTTCCTGCCGGTGATGGTGAAATTATAATTTACCGGTCCACCGGTTGTCCCAAATGTTTTCACAGCGGCTATAAGGGCAGAATCGGTATTTACGAAATTATGGTATTAAATGAATCCCTGCATAATATGATTCTAAAAACACATGATTCCCACCAGATTAATAAAGAGGCCGCCCGGCAGGGGATGACTTCTCTGTATGATGACGGTATTCAAAAAGTACTTGACGGCACAACGACCATTGAAGAGGTTCTGCGTGTTACGCAGACCTGATAATCAGAGGGGGATAAGTCCTTGATGGCTTCGTAAAAAGTCCAAATTTTTTGTTGCGCTTCATCCTTCGTTTCTTCATGGTACGATAAGTACAAATCATCACTCAGGATTTGCGCGCCTCAAATTTGGAGCTTTTTTCTTTGCCATCGGAATCTGACTTTTTACGAGTGTATCAGTCCTTCAACGACAAAATTTCTATCATTGCGAAGGAGGCACGGCTGAAGCAATCTCATTAAAGACAGTGGATTACTTCGTCGTTCGTTCCTCACTCCTCGTAATGACAGGCTGGGTTAAGGTTTTTGTTCAGGCTCTACCTATCTAATATATGGATTTCCTTTTAGACGATATCGTTGATTATCATGCGAACATTTCAAAAATTGCCTATTTCCCTGTTTAGTATTTTTTTTGTTCTTTCAATTCTTCTGTTAATCTGTGACGGATTTCAAGCGGTATCTGCCCAAAACTTAATTGAAATAAGTGTAGACAGACAACTCGATTATGCGAATTATTGCTTTGAAAGCCAGGATTATACGGCTGCTGCGGCAGAATATAAAAAATTTATTTATTTGTTTCCGGATGATGAACGCGTCGATCATGTTGATTATAAAATCGGCATGGCATATTTTTATGATAAATCCTATCCCAAGGCACTCAATCAATTTACACGTATTCTGGATCAAAAAGGCCCAACAGATACAGGAATTTTAAGCGCTTTTATGATCAGCCGGTGTTATCAGCGATTTTTAAACTATTCCTCCGCGATTGCAAATCTTCTTTACCTTAAACAAGTGACCGCTGACACAGATCTGACGGATAAAATTTATTATCATCTCGGATGGCTCTATCTTGAATCCGGAGACTTTGGCCGGGCACGCAACGCTTTCTCAAACATCACCATAGCGAACCAGTCAGTGTATAATACCATCAATCTAAAAATTGATTTGACCGCGCACACACAGATCCCGCAGAAGAATCCAATAACCGCCGGAATTTTATCAATCATTCCGGGCGGAGGCTACCTTTACTGCGGCCGATACCAGGATGCTCTGACAGCATTTCTGGTTAACAGCGTTTTTATTTACGGAGCTTATGAAAGTTTTGATGAAGGACTATACGCAATTGGCGGAATGATGGCGGTCATTGAACTGGGTTTTTACAGCGGAAATATATATGGTGGTGTGTCAAGTGCTTATAAATTCAATCAAAGGAAACAAAACGAATTTGTGCAGCGACTGAAAAAAAAGTTTACTGCAAATTTGTCCTTGAATATAAAATCAAATAATATCCTTCTGGGGATGACATATCATTTTTGATGGCTTCGTAAAATTATTTAATGAGCTGATTCATTTCAAATATCGGCAACAGGATGGACAGCACGATAAACAGGATGACCACCCCCATAAATAATATAATAATCGGCTCCAGAAGGGTACTCAGCCCCACCACTGTGGTTTCCACGTCATTTTCGTATATGTCTGCGACCTTGTTCAACAGGGTTTCCAGATCACCGCTCTGTTCGCCGACCTGAATCATTTGAATTGAAATATACGGAAAAATATTTGATGCTTCCAGAGATTTGCCCAGACCGTTTCCTTTTTCCACATCATTTGCGGCATTTTCTATTGAATCGGCGATTAACCGGTTTCCTACAATATTTTTTACAATCCTCAGTGCCTTGAGCAGAGTTACACCATTTTCCAGAAGTGTGCCAAGGGTTCTGGCAAAACGCGCAACCGCAAGTTTTGTTGTCAAAGTTCCCACAATGGGTAAAGACAATTTTGTTTTATCAAACCAGTACATCCCTTTCTCAGATTTTTTTAATCGCGAGATTCCGATAATGATAAATACAATGCCGAGAAGAATTGCCCACCAGCCGGATTTTAAAATTTCACTGGTGGAAATGAGAAAGCGGGTAGGCGCCGGAAGTGCCTGCCCCATATCGCTAAAAATCGAAGTGATTCTTGGAACCACATATGCCATAAGAAAATAAAGAACCATTACGCCTAAAAAAAACATCAGTACCGGGTAGGTGAGCGCTGACCGAATCCGGTTATTCAGTGCCTGTTGTTTTTCAGTGATATCAGCCAAACGTTCCAGAACAAGTTCAAGTGTTCCTGATGACTCCCCGGAACGAACCATGTTGATATACATGTCTGAAAAAGTATCCGGATAATGGGACAAAGCTTCGCCAAAACTGCTTCCTTCCTCAATGGCATCTTTAATCTGGGATAGAATCCTTTTGAAAATACCGGAACCGGTTTGCGGTATCAGAGTATATATGGCTGACACAAGGGGGAAACCAGCGGTAATCAATGTGGCAAGCTGCCGCGTCATCATTGCTATTTCCACCTGTTTGACTTTCGTGGTAAACAATTTGATGGAAAATGGTAGGGCGGTTTTGGAGGAGGATTTCGTTTCATAGACTTCTTTGATGGATGTTGGATAAATATTTGCGGCACGTAGTTTTTGGCGTGCTGCCGCGA
>JAJRPH010000390.1 GCA_024280875.1 Deltaproteobacteria bacterium
AGTTTTACAGGGTGGCCGAAATCAATCGGAATCACCGGCCGACTTCCGTCGGAATCGGTGGCCGACTTCGTCCGGAATCACCGGCCGGAATCGATCGGAATCGGTGGCCGGAATCATCCGGAATATGCAAAAAAAGCTGCTTTTCCCAATACCGTCTTTGGGGGCAATGTTTTCACGAGCAAAATCATCTTCTTTTAGAACTTGAACAAGATGGCTTCCTGATACATGTTCCTCAAGATGAAAAAAAATTAGTGATTTAAGTTGATCTTCAAAAGTCATTTTTAGAGGTCTGTCCCCCCGGGATTCGAGGACCGGCGTGTGTGCGAGTATTTTTATAATGGGTTGATATAAATTGTAAAACGATAGCGAAGAAAATTTTTCCTGGTACGGTTCGAATAATCGTGGCATACCTAACTCCTTGTAATAACAATTAATATTACAAAAAGCCGCAAATTTTTTTACTTGTTTGTCAAGAAAAAAATTGCCATCGTACACAGTTTTTTATTAAATTTTTAACTACTTATGCAAAAACCTAACCGGACAGTACTGGAAGAAATTAAAAGTATTCTCTTTTTCTCTGTGATCTCTTTGATCTCTGTGGTGAAACTTGATTTCCATCACCCCTTCAACACCGCCTCATTGATTTTTTTGCAATAATTATTACTGCCATTCAATTCTTTCCCATCCAGCCTCAACACAGTGACCGCGCCGATGAGCGAATTGGTCATGATCACCTGGTCGGCAGTAAACAAATCGTCAGGCATAATTTTCCGAGTTTCAACCTGAAATCCTTGTTCAACAAAATATTGAATCACCCGGTTTTCCATGATTCCGGAAAGTACATGAGTGGATTGGGGGCATATCACTTTTTTGCCATAAATTAATAAGATATTGGCTGTATTGGTTTCAGAAACCGATCCGTCCGGATTCAAAACCAGAGCCTCGTCTGCGCCCTGTTGTTTTGCCCATTTTCCGGCCAGAAAATAGTAAGAATAATTTAATGTCTTGTAATCCGCCAAAGGTGTCTGTCGAGGAAAGGGATATGTAGCCATTTCCAGTCCGTTTTTGTTGATGATTGCCGGACGCGGCGCATATTTTCGGGCAAGAACAATCAGATTATGATAACGGGGAATCTCTGTCGGAACGCCGAACGTGGCCATTATTTTAACAGCTACGGCCTGGTTTTCCAGTCCGTTTTTATCAATCACCTGGCGGATAATCGCATCCCAGGTCAAATCCGGCGAAGGCGTCTCAAACAGAGCATCCCATGCCCGGTAAAACCGCCGGACATGATCATTTAAAAAATGCGGACGACCGTTTTCCACACGGATGGTTTCAAAAAAACCCAGCCCGTACTGAAGCCCGAGATCCCCAACTGGTATCATGGCCTGATCCTTGGGTACCAGTTTCCCATTCTGCCAGAGCCATTCACCTGTTTTCAAACCGGAATCGATATTTTCAGTCTGCAACACGCCCATTAAAGACCTGCCTTTGTGAAGAGTTTCTTCAAATTCATCAACCGGGTCAGAATCAAATACCACGCCGCCGCCCACGGAAAAAAGCATACGGTTCTGAAAGATAGTTGCGGTACGGATGGCAATAGACAAATCCAGGGTTTCATGAAAACTCAGATAACCGATGGAGCCAGTATATATATGCCGACGGACCGGCTCCAGCTCATCAATGATTTCCATGGCCCGAATTCGGGGACAGCCGGTGATGGACCCGCCGGGAAAAGTGGCTTTAAGCAGATCAATCGAATCTTTATCCGCCCTTAGCTCCCCTTTGACCACCGACACCAGGTGAAATACATTTTGATAAGCCTCCAGGCGCTTGTGCTCCGCAACACGAACCGTACCCCCACGGCACACCCTGCCCAGATCATTACGCATCAGGTCAACAATCATGGACAATTCAGCGTCATCTTTTTTACTTTTCAGAAGTTCTTCACTAAATTCCCGATCTTCTGAAACGTCTTTTCCTCTCGGCCGGGTTCCCTTGATGGGCCGGGTTTCAACATTGTTTTTGCATCGCTTTAGAAACCGTTCCGGCGACGTGGAAACAATCTGGTGATCACCCGCATTAATATAGGCATAAAAAGGCCCGGGTGCGTTTTGATACAACAACTTGAACATGGAAAACGCATCCCCGGAAAAATCGGTTTCAAAACGCTGGGACAAATTCACCTGATAAATATCACCGGAAACAATATAATCCTTTATCTTTTTTACCGCCTCCATATAAGCGGGTTGTGAAAAGGACGATTTCAGACCGGTCGTTCCGCCAACAAAACTGTCGTTTCCGGCCGTATGACCGGTTAAAAGAGCCTCTATGATCTCAATGTCATCCCCGATTTTTGAATTATTTTGATCCACGCGGTTCGCAACACACACCTGTGTCCGGTTTTTTAATTTATCATGAATAATAATTGCGGATGGGGCATAAAAACAGAACTGGGGCAGACAAAGATCATCAATGGATGTTCGGGGCAGTTCTTCAATAAAATCTTTCAAATCATAGGACAGATAACCGAACAGACCGCCAGCAACGGGTATGGACAGGTCGTCAAAGGCCATTGCATATTCATTGATAACCTGCCTTAAAACTTCAAAAGGATCACAATCCAGCAAAATGTCCTTTTCTTCCAAGGCTAATGTTATGTTCCGGCCATAGCCGCACACCTTAAGCCAGGGCCGGATGGCCAGCATATGATATTGAGCGCAATCCAGAGCTCCCCCGCTCAACAGCACCACGGTTCCAGGATCTTTTGAAAATCGGGAGGCGATACCAGCAAAAGGTTCCTTGAGTTCAAACGGCTTAACCGTAATGTTTTTTATTTTTCCGGCAATTTTTCTTACCGCTTCCATCCCGAATGTTTTGCGTTTCTTTTCCATTTTTATGCTGCAGCCCGTTTCTTTATTTTTTTTAACGAACCCTGGTTTAAAAAATTTTCAATTAACAAAACCCCTTTGTCGGTCATAAAACTCTCGGGATGAAACTGAACCCCGGACACCGGCATTTTTTTGTGTTCTATCCCCATCACAACCCCATCACCTGTTTGTGCGGTAACAGCCACATCCGGCGAACTGATTTTAACCATCAGAGAATGGTAGCGGGCTGCCGTAAACGGAGAAGGAACGCCTTTGAAAACCGACTGACCGGAATGATAAACCGGACTTGTTTTTCCATGAACCGGCACCGGTGCTTTGACTGTCTTTCCGCCCATGGCTTCGTTTATACACTGCATTCCCAGGCAAACCCCTAAAATCGGAATCTTCCCGGCAAACTTTTTTACGACAGAAATAGAAATTCCTGCATTTGCCGGATCTTTCGGCCCCGGACTGATCAGAATATAGTCCGGATTCAGAGATTCAATCTGCTCTAAACTGATCATATCGCTCCGAAAAACACTTATTGCCAGTTTATACCGCATAAACATCTGAACCAGGTTATGGGTAAAGGAATCATAATTGTCGATGACCAGAATGCGCTCCACTTTGCGCCTCCCAAAAAAAACGCCACCCAAGCGAGTCTGGGTGGCGTTTGCCTATTGCATAACTCTTATATCTATGTTTATATTTATGTTTATCTTTTTGTATAATCATCAAATTTCAAGTTTGATAAAATGTCTTTAATCAGAAGAAGAACAAATAGCAAGCAAAAATTATCCGGACAGATATCAATTCATAAAATCAATAACTCCTGTTTATTAAACAGTTTGGGGCTTGACAAAAGCCATTCATCCATTTAGACTGAAAAAGTTTGCTATGTCATCAGGTTCAAAGATCAGCTCGACTGAATCGACGCACGGATATTTCCAAAGGAAGTTTAATGAGGATTAATTTCTTTTCAGCTGGATTACTTTATCTGGCAATTATCTGCCTGGTTTTGATCATAGGATGCAAATCCTTCCAGACGTCATATTTCGGCGTGGAAGATGAAGCCATCACAGCTCCCAGGGAATTCAATCAAACCCGATTAACCATCGAGTCCGCCAAAGAATCGGTCGATTCACCCTACGCGGAAATAAAGATCGACGAAGCCATGGCGCTTGGCGAACAGGCGGCCGTTGCATACTGGAAATGCTATGATCAACCCGCTAAAAACGTGCTGGCCCTGGCCAGCCAATCCGCCTATCGCGCGGAATTATTTCATCCGCAACCAGCACCGCCGACCGCCGTTCGTGCCAACGCCACCCCATGGACCCCTGAAGCACCCGAAGGCATGGAACCCGAAGATCCATTTGCCGGAGTCATAGCCCTCCCGCCGCGCATGATTCTTGAAACCGTTTATTTCGGCTATGATTCAGCCAGGTTAAACCCTTACGAAAAAACATTATTAAATAATCAGGTTCCTGTATTAAAAAGACATTCTGGTTTTGTGTTTGAAATTGCCGGACATACGGATTTTGCCGGGTCGGATGCCTACAACCAGATATTATCCCAAAAAAGAGCGAGTAGCGTCAAAAAATATTTATCAGCAAACGGCGTATCCGATAACCAGTTGTATTTGATCGGATATGGAGAGTCTGACCCGTTTTATTCCAATGACACCGTTGTCGGACAGGCAAAAAACAGGCGGTCTGAAATCCGGGTGACCGGATCACTGCTTCCTGAGATTGCTTTAAAAAACCTTAATACCCTGCCTGCCGGAACGACTCTTGAAGTGGTGCATTTCAATTACAGTAGCCTCAAGCTTCTGCCGGTATATCAGGCCCTTTTGGACAAAGCCGTTCCGTTGATTAACAACAGCCCGAAAGTTAAACTTGAAATTGCCGGTCATTCAGACAACTCCGGCTCCAAAAAGAAAAATTTAGCCCTATCCCTGAAACGGGCAAATAAAGTCAAAGATTATTTAATTACCAAAGGTGTTTCCAAAAGCCGGCTCACCACATCGGTTTATGCCTCTGAGTACCCCATTGCCTCAAACTTGTCCGCCATTGGCAAGAACCTGAACAGACGGGTTGAAATAAAAGTATCTAAATAATGCCGCCCCCCCCATTTATTAACCCCCATTCACACGTTAATCTTCTTGCCGCTTTC
>JAJRPH010000391.1 GCA_024280875.1 Deltaproteobacteria bacterium
AAACGGCTTTATGCGGAATCCTTTCTTGAATTCAGGCAACTGAGTTTTTACAAACGCCTCGGGTTTCAGGAAGGCCTTCGCAAAGAATATCATGGAAAGCCCTACCATGTTTTGTTCATCGATCCGCAAGACGTCTGATTTATATTTTTCCCTCCGCCGAATCACACGTTGGTGTAACAAGAATACTCAATATTATGACTGTCGCCCTCTTCAGGATAGCCTCCAAAGGAATTACAGCAACTTCCTTTGGAGGCGTTTTTTGGGAAATTTAAGCACCATTTTCATGATTGCACTTATTTCATGATCCTTAGAAATTCGAAACTTTTTCTGTCCATCCGGATCTGCCTTTTTGCAGGATCGTCAAAAGTCTTTTTTTGGTATATTGTCAAGAAGTTCTCGTTATTGAATTTGAAAAGCTATTAGAATCTACTACATTATGATATTTTATCGGGTCGGAGTTCATTGGGAAATAAATACTATCTACATAATTTTGAATATCTTACCACCGGCAGTATCTGTAATGTATCACATTAAATTCAAAAATGTTATTTTCCCCAAATTTATTTTGTTTTTTTTATTTTGGGTCTTAACGGACTGTTTTGCCAACCGAATCCGACTTTTTTTTATCGGCTCATTACCGTCAGGATAATTCAAAGAGGTGAACATGTTGTAAAAAAAGATGGTTATGTTTTATGCCCCCCTCAAAACTTATAATTTTATGGGCGTCCCCATATCCGTACAATTCGAAATTCGGATGAAAATCAATCCCGGAAATGATTAAAAAATATTGACAGGATTTTATATATCGCTATATAATGATATATAAAACTTTAAAAATAAGGAGAACCAATGAAATCGTTTCTAAAAGTCATGAAAGCGCTTTCAGATCCCAGCCGGATAAAAATCATGAAGATGCTTCAACACCGGGAGATGTGCGTTTGTGAAATCCACGCCTCGCTGGGGTTTGCCCAGTCAACTGCGAGCAAGCATTTAAAAATCTTAGAAGAAGCCGGTTTAATTACATTTTATAAAGACGGTTTGTGGGTCAACTATACACTGGCGGACGGTTCCAGCAGTCCTTTTTCAGCTAGCTTAATCGGCAATTTGAAGCACTGGCTGGAAGATGACCCTGAGATAAAAGGGTTGATTGAACGGTTGCCGGAGATTCAGCGGGAGATTATTTGTGGCCGGTAATTTTTTTAATCCATTTTAACCATAATCGTGAATCCAGGTGGTCTGCTCATCATTAGATAGTGTGGGGTAAAGGATAAGACGGTTTTTTCGATTTGACATTATATTTCAACCGGTGAAAAAAGGGAAATGGAGGGGATTTCTCTTGACGTATAAATAAATATTACTATATTGCTGAATAACGATACATTGGGCGCACAAAATCTTGTTAAAACTTACGGAAGATTAACAAATGGAAATATTAAGTGAAAAAAATTCTCCCGGCGAATCCGTGGGCAGGACCTCTCAAATTCTGGAAACGCGTGAAAGCCGAAGCGGATTAACCGCTAAATACCTTTCAATTTATATCGTGATGATTACGGTGTGGTGGGGGATTTACCTGAATCTTTCAAAGATTTCAATACAGCTCACCCATGGTTTGTCAAAATTGTTGGCATTCTCACCCACCAGTCACCTGGGCAGCGCCATTGAATTTTTTATTTTTGAAGTTCCCAAAGTGCTGATGTTGCTGACACTGGTGGTTTTCGTGGTCGGCATTATCCGTTCCTTTTTTACGCCGGAACGGACCCGAAAAATTCTTGCCGGTAAGCGGGAGTCCGTCGGTAATGTCCTTGCCGCCCTTCTCGGCATTGTGACGCCGTTCTGCTCCTGTTCCGCAGTACCGCTGTTTCTTGGATTTGTTACCACGGGCGTTCCCTTAGGAGTGACATTTTCTTTTCTTATATCCGCTCCCATGGTTAATGAAATCGCTCTGGTGCTTCTGTATGGACTGTTCGGCTGGGAAGTGGCTGCCATCTATCTTGTCACCGGGCTTTTAATCGCGATGATTGCCGGATGGGTTATCGGTCGACTGCGAATGGAAAAACATCTTGAGGACTGGGTCCATGAACTCCAGACAGGAGAAGTCGATCTTGAGGAAATGCGAAAAGACTGGGCGGACCGGATACAGGACGGCGTTCAGGCCGTTGTTGAGATTGTGGGTAAGGTGTGGCTCTATGTGGTGCTGGGCATTGCGGTCGGCGCGGGTATCCACGGGTATGTGCCCGAAGGATTCCTGGCTTCTATGATGGGAAAATCCGCCTGGTGGTCGGTGCCTTTATCTGTTCTGTTGGGAATTCCCATGTATTCAAACGCCGCCGGTATCATACCGATTGTACAGGCTCTGCTTGAGAAAGGGGCTGCGATTGGAACGGTTCTGGCGTTTATGATGTCGGTCATTGCCCTGTCGTTGCCGGAAATGATTATTCTTAGAAAGGTACTCAAACCGAGCCTGATCGCCACATTCATCGGTGTGGTCGGCACGGGGATTCTCATTGTCGGATATCTCTTTAATTTTTTATTTTAAAGGAGAATAAAAATGGATATTAAAGTATTGGGGCCTGGATGCCCGAAGTGTAAACAAACAGAGTCTATTGTCAAAGAAGCAGTGGCGGAATCCGGTGTGGCAGCAACGGTTGAAAAAATAACCGATGTCATGCAGATTGCCCAATATGGTGTTTTCGGAACACCTGCAGTGGTCATTGACGGGAAGGTGAAGTCAGTGGGAAAAGTCCCTAAGAAAAAAGATGTACTGGCATGGCTTAATTAAAAAAGGACAGGAATTATGCTGCTTAATGGTTACACTAAAAAAATATTTAGGCCTTAATGCAATCCGAGCTTTGAATCGGTTCATTGTTTAGCAACGCTTGATGAAGATATCTCCGAAGCACTGCCGTATCTGAATGCGGAACTGGGCGGAACGCAGTATTATAAAGACCCGCCAGTGGTGATGTTTCATGCGTATGGGAAAATTATCAAAGTCAGTGGACGGGAAATCGCTGTTAATGCCTTAAAAGATGAAGCCGAAGCAGATAAAATCATTGAGTGGCTGAGAAACGAGATCAACCGGGTATGGGACAATCGGGACCATATCACACCATCTGAAATAACGCCGGAAAAGCCCAAACTCATTGAAATTTTAAAACTGCTGCCCAAAACCAACTGTAAGAAATGCGGCCTTCCCACCTGTATGGTGTTTGCCGCGCAGGTGGTTGAAGGTGGACGCGGAGCGGAAGACTGCACGGAATTGACGCCGGAAAAGAAAAAACAACTGGCAGAATATCTGTCGAATTTTCAATTAAATATCGATTGAAATCTAAAAAAGCAGGAGATGGCATATGACCGAATCAACCATAAAAAAACTGTCCTTTCTGGACCGATTTTTAACATTGTGGATCTTTCTGGCCATGTTTGCAGGCGTTGTCTGGGGGTATATGTATCCCGGCATCAAAGATGTGATCAATTATTTCCAGGTGGGAACGACCAATATCCCCATTGCCGTCGGTTTGATTTTAATGATGTACCCGCCGCTTGCCAAAGTTAAATATGAAGAACTTGGAGAGGTCTTTCGTAATTTCAAGGTGTTGTCTCTCTCATTGGTCCAGAACTGGATTATCGGGCCGGTGCTGATGTTTCTGCTCGCGATTACGTTTCTTTCCGGGCATCATGAATATATGGTGGGACTGATTCTGATCGGACTGGCCCGCTGTATCGCCATGGTAATCGTATGGAACGATCTGGCATCCGGAGATACAGAGTATTGTGCCGGGCTGGTGGCGTTTAATTCCATCTTCCAGGTTCTGTTTTTTTCGGTGTATGCGTATATTTTTATCACGGTATTGCCGGAATGGATAGGACTCAAGGGTATTGTGGTGAATATCTCCATCGGCCAGATCGCGGAAAGTGTTTTTATCTATCTGGGCATTCCGTTTATCGCCGGTATGATTACCCGGATCATCGGGATTAAGGTAAAAGGAAAGTCATGGTATGAGGAGAAATTTATCCCTAAAATCAGCCCGATAACGCTCATCGCCCTTCTTTTTACCATCCTGGTGATGTTCTCCCTGAAAGGAGAATACATCGTTCAGCTGCCGTTTGACGTCCTTCGCATAGCTGTTCCATTATGTATCTATTTCGTCATCATGTTTTTTGTTTCTTTTTTTCTGTCCGCAAAAGCGGGTGCGACATATGAACAATCAACCACCCTGAGTTTTACGGCAGCATCCAATAATTTTGAACTGGCCATTGCGGTTGCGGTTGTAGTATTCGGCATTGACTCGGGGGAAGCCTTTGCCGCGGTCATCGGTCCCCTGGTGGAAGTGCCGGTATTGATCGGGCTGGTCAACGTGGCGCTTTGGTTGAAACGGAGATATTTTCCGCATGTAGTGGAAACGCCAACCGGCATATGTCATATGACATGCAAACCATAAAAAAAACTTAACAGTCGTTTTGACAAAAGGAGAATTTTTTTCATGCAATTTATTCAAAAACGGACATTCGTATTTATCGCGCTTATTTTTTTCATGTTCATATTCGCCGTTCAAAGTGTTTCAGCGGCCGACAAGTCTGACCATGCCGCCGTACAGGTCCAAAAATCGTCCCAATATCTGGTTGTTACGTATTTTCATACCACGTTTCGATGCCCCACATGTCACCGGATTGAAGAATTATCATCACAGACGGTCAAAGCTAATTTTAAAGATGAGCTGAAATCCGGCAAAGTGGTCTGGCAAGGCATAAATGTGGATGAACCGGAAAACAAGCATTATAACACGGATTATCAGCTTTATACCAAGTCCCTGATTATTTCCGAAGTCAAAGACGGCAAGGAAGTCCGGTGGAAAAACCTGGAAAAAATCTGGACGCTTGCCAGAGACGAGAAAAAATTTGAAGAATATGTGAAAGCCGAAATCAATGACTGGCTGAAGGAATAATTATGGAATTTGGCGCCGCACAAATAGTTTCGGTCATCTGGCTCGGAATTCTGACGTCCATCAGCCCGTGCCCGCTTGCCACCAATATTGCCGCCACCACTTATATAGGAAAACAAATTAATTCCGGATATGCCACGGTGCTGGCGGCCATCGCATATACGATCGGCCGGATATTATCCTACATGATCATCGCTATATTGATCATTACCGGTTTAATATCCATCCCGGGGATTTCAAACTTTCTCCAGATGCACATGAATCAGGTACTTGGCCCCATATTACTGGTAACCGGTCTATTTGTCCTGGAGCTGATTCCGCTTCGGCTGCCGAATTTCGGACCCAATGAAAAAATCCTGAAAAAACTTGGTGACAGTGGCCTTATGGGCGGTGTGGCGATGGGATTCCTATTTGCGCTCTCTTTTTGCCCGGTATCAGCTGCGCTTTTTTTCGGCAGCGTGATTCCCCTTTCCCTGAAATTTCAGTCCAGCGTATTGCTGCCGTTTTTCTATGGGGTCGGGACGGCTGCGCCGGTTATCGGCATCGCATTTATTATCGCATACAGTACGCGCTTTGCCGGGATTTTTTTCAACAAATTATCAGTCGCGGAACGCTGGCTCCGCCGCATAACCGGGGTTCTTTTTGTGATTATCGAATTGTATTTCTGTTTAAAATACATATTCCGAATTATTAATTTTTAAAATCATATGTTCTCAAAAAGCTTTTCATGGTAATTCACCACCACTGTATCAGAAAACAACTTATCCATTATTTCAAACGGTTATGAATGAGTTATTTGAAAGTTCAGAGAAAATTGCGGGGAACACGATATATTTTGTAATTACTCGTCAAAAACGCCCAGCTTTAACGGTAGCCACCAGGTAAATCCAAAAAGCATTGTTTTAATAAATATCTGCTCCGGAGTCAGGCCCTTTTCCTTCCCAATTGGCAGCGACATGGCCAGTTCCAGGGGATGTAATATTGCCCATCCCAGCAGAATGCAAATCCAGAGGATTTTAAGGAAACCGCCGTCAAAAGGACAGAACACACCCCAAAAAATAAACAACCAGCCAAAAATGCTTCCTGCCATCAACCCTTTCCAAAATGTCTGCTTGTTCATAGGTCCTCCTGTTATATTATAAGATTTTTGCAAAGATCAGGATTTAATTTAATTGCAATCGATTATAACCAAGATCGTAAAACGTGTCAAATGATAGAGGCTGTTCATCCCTACTAAGCAGCACGGTTTAGTTTCGCTTGACTTTTATATCAAAGTTCACTGCTGTCCGGTTAACTTTTTTTACTACAATATAACACCTTGATTATTAATATGATACTTGCAATTTTATTTTTTGAGATAGCGTTTTCGGTTTTTTTGTTATTTTTCG
>JAJRPH010000392.1 GCA_024280875.1 Deltaproteobacteria bacterium
GAAAAAATTACTATTAAGAAAAAACATTTTTTCAGGGAGCTCAATCCTGAATTTTTAAAAGGCCAGCGCCCGGGAAAAGATATTGTCAATCCGGAAACCGGAAAAGTCGTGGTCAAAAAAGGCCGCATATTTACCAAACGTGCGATCAAGGAATTGCAGGCAGCAGGTGTTGAGCAGATATCCCTTTCAAAGGATGATCTTTACGGCCGTGTTTTTGCCAGTGATGTCTTCCATCCAAAAACATCTGAATTAATAGTTAAATCAAATGTCACCATTGATGAGGAACTGCTGAAGGAACTGGCTTCTTCCGGGGCAGATACGTTTGATTTGCTGGTTATGGAAGGCCCGTATGCGAGTAATGCCATTCAAAAAACCCTGCTGGTAGATAAAGTCTCCACCAAGGAAGAGTCATTGATTGATATTTACCGGCGGCTTCGTCCCGGAAACCCGGCAACGCCGGAAGTGGCACAGGAGTTTGTCGATCATCTTTTTTTCAGAAACGCTTATTATGATCTCTCCGGGGTTGGCCGTCTTAAAATTAATCACCGGCTCAAGACAAACACCCCCATTGACGTCAGAACGCTGCGAAAAGAAGATATTCTGCTGACAGCCAAAACACTGGTTGAATTGCGTGATACTCAGGGGGCGGTTGATGATATTGATCATCTGGGGAACAGAAGGGTCCGGGCCGTGGGGGAACTGCTTGAAAATCAATACAGAATCGGTTTGGTCCGCATGGAACGTGCCATCAAGGAACGGATGAGCATGCAGGAAGTTGATGCGCTAATGCCGAATGACCTGGTCAATCCCAAGCCTGTTTCAGCGGTTGTCAAAGAGTTTTTCGGGACCAGCCAGCTATCCCAGTTTCTCGATCAGACCAATCCGTTGTCTGAAACCACTCATAAACGAAGACTCAGCGCACTGGGGCCGGGAGGGTTGACCAGGGACCGTGCCGGATTTGAAGTTCGCGACGTTCACCCGTCCCATTACGGAAGGATCTGTCCGATTGAAACCCCTGAAGGTCCAAATATTGGCTTGATCGTTTCTTTGTGTACTTATGCCAGGGTCAACGAGTTTGGATTTATTGAAACCCCTTACCGGGTGGTGAATAACGCAACGGTAACAGATAAAATAAAGATGATGAGTGCGTTTGAAGAGCAGGAACATCCCATTGCCCAGGCCAATGCGCCGGTTGATGAAAACAATCAATACGTCAATTCCGGCGTTATTTCCAGGGTCGCCGGTGAATTTATGAGGACCGGACGTGATCAAATCGAATTGATGGATATCTCACCAAATCAGCTTGTGAGTGCTTCGGCATCTTTGATTCCTTTTCTCGAAAATGATGATGCAAACCGTGCATTGATGGGATCGAATATGATGCGCCAGGCAGTCCCGCTGCTGGATAGCCGTTCTCCTCTGGTCGGCACCGGCATTGAAGGGGTTGTGGCAAGGGATTCCGGTGTTGCGATTGTTGCCCGAAAAGACGGCATTGTTGTGGATGTTGACGCGTCCCGTATCGTATTACGGCATGAACCGTCAGATAATCCTTCTGAAAAAGATGTTACGATTTACAATTTGTCCAAGTTTATACGGTCCAACCAGAACACCTGCTTTAATCACAGGCCTATTATCAAAAAAGGGGATCTGGTTAAAGTCGGAGAGGTTATTGCCGACGGCCCCGCAACAGAGAAGGGCGAACTTGCCTTGGGTAAAAACGTTACCGTGGCATTTATGCCCTGGAACGGGTATAACTTTGAGGACTCCATTCTTGTCAGTGAACGGCTGATTAAAGACAATGTTTTCACATCCGTTCATATTGAGGAATTTGAAGTTCTTGCCCGTGACACGAAACTCGGGAAAGAGGAAGTTACCCGGGATATTCCCAACGTGGGTGAAGAAGCCTTAAAAAATCTTGATGAATGCGGTATTATTCGCCTGGGGGCGGAAGTCGGTCCCGGTGATATTCTGGTCGGAAAGGTCACGCCAAAAGGCGAAACTCAGTTATCGCCGGAAGAAAAATTACTGCGAGCAATTTTTGGTGAAAAGGCCGGTGAAGTTAAAGATACTTCTTTGCGGGTGCCTCCGGGGGGCAGCGGTATTGTCATTGATGCCAAAATGTTTTCACGCCGAGGCGTTGATAAGGATGATCGTTCCCGGACCATTGAAGATGATGAAATCGTTCATTTGGAAAAGGATCGTGATGATGAACTGGCCATTATCCGGGAAATGGCAAGAAATGCAATTGCCACATTAATCGTTGATCAGAAATGTGCGGCGGATTTTATGGATGCCAGGAAAGTCCTGATTGCAAAAAATACGAAAATAGATCAGAAAAATCTTGAAAAAATATCCTTTTCCAAGCTCGAAGTACTTGAATTGAAAGATGAAAAGATAAATGAAGAATTCCATCAGCTGATATCCCTGTACAGGGAAAAATCTGATTTGACCCGCCGGAATTTTGAAAATCGGGTCAGCAGTTATGAAAGAGGTGATGATCTGCCGCCGGGCGTTATTAAAATGATTAAAATTTACGTTGCCATGAAACGGACATTGTCTGTGGGGGATAAAATGGCTGGTCGGCATGGGAATAAAGGTGTTGTGTCAAGAATTCTTCCGGAAGAAGACCTTCCGTATTTTCATGACGGGCGATCCGTGGATATGGTGTTGAATCCGCTGGGGGTTCCGTCCCGAATGAATGTCGGCCAAATTCTGGAAATTCACTTAGGTGCGGCCGCAAAGGGCTTGGGCGATCAGATTAATGAAATGCTTGAAACCGAAAAAATCAAGGAATTAAGAACGAAGTTTAAAGCGATATTTACTGAATCTAATAATAAATCAATGATAAACAATATGCCGGATGATGCACTGGTTCAGTTTGCCAAACAATATAAAGACGGTGTTCATATGAACACGCCTGTTTTTGACGGTGCCAAAGAAGAAGAGATCAAAACCTTTTTAGCGGAAGCAGGATTGAGTCGGACAGGGCAGATTACTTTGTATGATGGGTGCACCGGCGAACCTTTTGATGGAAAAGTGACTGTTGGTACCATGTATATGCTGAAACTCCATCATCTGGTGGACGACAAACTTCATGCACGTTCAATCGGTCCATATTCGCTGGTAACCCAGCAGCCACTTGGCGGTAAAGCGCAGTTTGGCGGTCAGCGCCTGGGTGAAATGGAGGTATGGGCCATGGAAGCATATGGCGCCGCACATGCACTTCAGGAGTTTCTGACGGTTAAGTC
>JAJRPH010000393.1 GCA_024280875.1 Deltaproteobacteria bacterium
AAAAAAATCGGTTTTGTTATTATAGTCCAACGGGATCGCAAAAAAGGCCAGATAAATATCATTATCTTCAAAATATCCGGAATGACCGGGAAAAAAATCCTCTCCAACAAAAACCCCGCTTTGGGTACATTGTTCAGATAATTTATAAATCACCAGACCTGAACCGCCTTTGGTAACATTATGTTGACGGCTTAGAATTGACAGAACCGGTGGTTTTGTATCAAATTGAATTTCTTTTTCAATATATGTTTGATTCCCTTTCCACCAATTCCGCCAGGAGTAATCCCAGGCGGCTATTCGCAATTTTGCAGGGCCATCTGAAATATTTAATTTTTTTGCATTCACATCCAGTTTGATGGGGGTTCGAACAATGGCCCCTTTTTGTAAAAAACCCCGGGTACGATATTCTTCATCCAAAAGAACCGTTTCTCTACCATTTTGCAACAGGCTGATCCATAGCTTTTTCATCCCGCTTTTTTGGTCATCGGCGTATCCGGTTATTTCAAAATCAGCGGGAACAACATTGGACAAAAGACGCAATTCGACGATCGGTTTTTCACCTTCTAATTTTATAGATAAAACCCATGTCAAGGGTATTATCACCAAAACAAATAAGACAATAAGTAACCATTTTTTAAGTTTTTTACCTTTGTCCTGCCTTTTAAACATCATACAACGACTCCCAATACTTCGCCTTCCGGATAAATTTATAAAAATTAACATGTATAACCGCTATTGGCAAGGCCTTATTTTCGTAGCTTGACTTTTCAAAACACGCAAGGTAACAGGTGCATTAACTTTAAATTAAAATATACTTTCGGCGCACACATATTTTTAAATTACCACATCAGTATCAGCCATTATTTCAATTTCATCATAGCAGTATCTGAGGAGATATCATGAACCCCGTACTGATTAAAGATATCCAAATCGGCCGTCCTGGACCATTTGTCCTGATTTCCGGTCCATGTGTGATTGAAGACGATCAAACAACATTTGACATTGCAAGCCACTTGAAAAAACTAACGGACAGACTCCATATCCCTTTTATATTTAAAGCATCTTATGACAAGGCCAACCGGACGTCGATAAGTTCATTCCGTGGCCCCGGAATTAAAAAAGGCCTTGAAGTTCTTGGCTACATACGCAATGAACTAAAAATTCCTGTTATTTCAGATGTTCATCAGGTTTGTGAAGTTGAAATGGCTGCCCGATCGCTCGATGTTATCCAGATCCCGGCCTTTTTATGCCGCCAGACGGATCTGATTGTTGCAGCAGCAAACACCGGGAAAGCGATTAATGTAAAAAAAGGTCAGTTTTTAGCTCCATGGGACATGAAAAATGTGGTCAATAAAATATTGTCAACCGGCAATAAAAAAATCATTCTGACTGACCGTGGCGTTTCGTTTGGCTACAATAATCTGGTGACCGATTTCCGGTGTATCAAGATAATGCATAAAACAGGGTTTCCTGTGATTTATGATGCCACCCACAGTGTTCAACTGCCCGGTGGTGCAGGTACCGTTTCGACAGGTCAGCGTGAATTCGTTCCATTGCTGGCAAGAGCGGCAATCGCAGCAGGCGCTGATGGTTTATTTATTGAAACCCACCCAAACCCGGAAAAAGCACTTTCAGACGGACCCAATTCCCTGCGCATTGACGACTTAGAAGAACTCCTTGTAAAATTAAAGGCAATTGAAGCAGCATTAACTTAAATAGATTTGGTCATCTTGAATTTAATCAATTCATATCAACTATTTCTTAATTTTTATAAATATTTTACATTAGACAATGAACGATTCAAAATTAGAGTGCATAAAACTTCTGCTGCTGGATGTCGATGGTGTGCTGACCAGCGGGCAAATCATTTACTCCGGCAAAAACATTGAAACAAAAATGTTCAATGTGAGAGACGGACTGGGCATAAGGTTATTGCAAACAGCTGGAATAAAAGTCGGTATCGTCACCGGAAGAACTTCTGCGGCACTTTTAAACCGTTGCAACGACCTTGGCATTACGATGATTTACGATGGGATCAAGTCTAAAGGCGAAATTTTAGATTCCATTTTATCCGCAACCCATCTTCAGACACAGGATGTCGCTTTTGTCGGTGATGATCTGCCGGACCTGTCTCTTATGAAGAGGGTTGGCGTAAGCATTGCAGTGGGGGATGCCCATGAAGCGGTAAAAAAAAATGCAGACATTATAACCCACCGAAACGGTGGCGAAGGCGCTGTAAGAGAAGTATGCGAAATGATTCTTGATGCAAAGAATATGCTTAAAAAGATTATAGAAACTTGCTTATAAAACAAAAAAATAACTCCCGTAAAATCAATCTTTTAATCATAGGATTTATTATATTACTGATCGGAGGCATCCTTTTTATCTTTGTACGGCATCGCATAATTTTGAAAAAAACCGATCCTCCCCCCCCTCCGGTAAAGACTGAAGCCAACCTTACCATAAATAATTTTCATCATGTCGCCACAGAGAATGGGGAAAAAAAATGGATGCTTAAAGCCGCTTCGGCCAATTTATATTCTCAGATAAACATCGTCAAATTAAATAATATTTCAGTTATTTTTTTTATGCATGACAATCAGAACGTAACCTTAACAGCGAATAAAGGCGAATTAAACACTGAAACGAATGATATGGTTCTCAATGGCAGTATTGTTGCTGTAATGTCGCCATATACCCTTTCAACCGAGCGCTTGAATTATGAACACCAGTTGCGTATAATACATGCAAATATTCCTGTAGAGATTACCGGGCCGTCTATGTTACTGAAAGCAGACACAATGACTTATGGTATCGACACAGGAGTAATTAAATGCGATGGGCATGTGGAAGGATCATTCATTGAAAATATTGAATAAATATATAACAGTCAACATTACCGTATTATGGGTATTTTTCAGTGTAATATCGGTATTATTGTTTTCAACAAACAGCTTATCTCAAAATCTTGATCAATTAATTCCCAAGCAGGATATAAAGAAGCTTCACATTACCGCAGACAGCCTGGTTGCCACCCAAAATAACCAGCATATTGTTTTCTCCGGTCATGTGATTGCGCTATATGGATTAACGACGATTACCTCTGACAAACTACAGGTATATTATAGTGATAATGTCGATAAGAAACAGATTAACAGTGCAAGTGTTAAAAAAATCATTGCTTCCGGAAATGTAAAAATCGAGTTTGAAGGTAAAACCGCTCAATGTGAGAAGGCGGTATATCGTACATTATCAAATTTACTGATTTTGACCGGTGAGGATAGCCGACTACAAAGTGAAAACAGCTATATTACAGGCAATAAAATAACAATTTTTCAAAATACCGGTCGAATTGTCGTTGACGGAAGTGACGAAAAAAGAGTCAATGCGGTATTTCAACCGGAAGAAAAAAATTCAAAGACGAATCTACAATGACGATATTGGCTTTAAAGAATCTCGTAAAAATATATAATAGTAGACGAGTGGTTGATAATGTAAACCTTGAAATTAACAGCGGTGAAGTTGTCGGCCTCCTTGGGCCCAATGGTGCCGGGAAAACAAC
>JAJRPH010000394.1 GCA_024280875.1 Deltaproteobacteria bacterium
TCAAAATTGCTTCCACAACATTATTTTCAATCAGTTTTCTTCTGATCTTATACTCATCTCCGCCGCCGGACAATGCGCCATTGGCAAGAAGAAAACCCGCCACACCGTTTTCGGAGAGTTTAGAAACCATGTGTAAAATCCAACCGTAATTGGCATTGCCGGTCGGGGGTACTTCATACCCGTCCCACCTGGCATCATCCTCAAGTTCGTTGGCAGCTCTCCATTGTTTCTGGTTAAATGGCGGATTTGCCATGATATAGTCGGCCTTCAAATCAATATGCTGGTCACGGAAAAATGTGTTTTCAGCTACATTACCAAGGTTTGCGGAAATCCCGCGAATGGCAAGGTTCATTTTCGCAAGTTTATAGGTGGTTGCTGTGTATTCCTGCCCGTAAATAGATAAGAGCTTTTTATTTCCGTGATGGCTTTCTATAAATTTAACAGACTGCACAAACATACCGCCGGAACCGCAACACGGATCATAGATTTTCCCTTTATAGGGTTCAATCATCGTGGCAATGAGATTTACAATGCTTTTGGGTGTATAAAATTCACCTTTTCCTTTGCCTTCGGCTAAAGCAAACTTACTCAGGAAATATTCATACACTCGGCCTACTATATCCTGATCTTTGTCTTTGAGTGTATCAATGTTATTAATGGTATCGAGCAAGGAGGAGAGTTTGCTGACATCAAGGTCTAAGCGGGAATAATAGTTGTCAGGCAAAGCACCTTTTAAAACAGGGTTTTCTTTTTCAACAGTAGCAAGAGCTGTATCAATTTTAAGCGCAATATCATCCTGCTTGGCATTCTTTTTAATATAGGACCATCGAGATTTTTCCGACAGATAAAACACATTTTTCATGGTGTAAAATTCCACCATATCGGCATATTGCTCTTTACCTTCTTCTAACAGCTCCTGTTTTCGTTTCTCAAACTTATCACTGGCAAATTTCAGGAATATAAGGCCAAGCACCACATGTTTATATTCAGATGATTCAACTTTTCCACGCAGTTTGTTCGCCGAATCCCATAGGGTTTATTCAAATGATTTCTGTTTTTTCGCAGCTTTCTTTTTTGCCATTCAATTCCCTCTTCTATTTAACCGCCACGGACGGCGGCAGTAGAGATGATGCATGCATCGTCTCTACACCCAACGCCATTACCATCATCCACAATTTCCATACTCCCTATTGCTTGATTTTTAACTAAAGTATAACATAAAAAAGATTGTAATCACAGACCTATAACAAATCGGAATATAATATGAATACCCGGCATCACATCGAAAAAAAGCCACCATATCAATACGGAATAAATATAATGAGTACCACCGGAAACCTTGAAAAACGAATCAAGCGGCATGTGCAGGGAAAAACCCATTCTTTTTTTGTAGCCACCCTTCCCGGCTACGAACAGCTGTGCCTAAATGAACTCTCCCGGCTCGAGCTATCCATGGCTGACATCAAATTGAGCAATGGCGGAATTGAGTATAGTGGACGTGTCCATGACTGCTACCTTGCCAATCTCAAGCTCCGGACGGCAAACCGAATTCTCATGCGGCTGACAACTTTTAACGCATCCAATTTCCGGCAGCTTGAAAAAAAACTTTCAGGATTTCCCTGGGAGCTTTATCTACAACAAAATGCAGTCTGCGACCTGAATGTCACATCAAAACACTCCCGGCTGATTCATTCGGACGCCATCGCGGAACGGTTCAAAATAAGCATGGCAGACCGGTTAAGGACATCAACAGATAAATCCGTAAAAGGTCATGATGCCGCTGCCAGGATATCCCGGCAGATTTTTGTCCGCGCGGAAAATAATCAATTTACCGTGTCCATCGACAGCTCCGGCGAACTGCTCCATAAAAGAGGATTAAAAACCCAGGGAGGGAAAGCGCCGGTGCGCGAAACTATTGCCGCCGCGATTTTTTACCTGGCCGGATATAAGCCGGGAGATCCGTTGATCGACCCCATGTGCGGCACCGGGACCTTTTCTTTAGAAGCCGCCATGATCAGCAACCATATTCCGGCCGGATGGTATCGAGAATTTGCGTTTATGGATTGGCCGGCTTTTAAGCCATCACGATGGAAACATATCCGGCGGGAAGCTGAAAAAAAGATGACACCCGTTTCAGCGCCGATGATTTTCGCATCAGATATTGATCCGGAAAACAGCCGAAAAGTAGAACAAGTCGTCCGGAAATACAATCTTTCAAATACGGTAAACGTATTTACAGCTAATTTTTTTGACCTGCACCCCCGAAACATCAACCGGAACATTAACCGGAGCATTGAAGGGATGGGAAAACAGCAGGGACTGATCATATTAAACCCTCCATACGGCAAACGACTGGGGAGCCCGGGCGGCAGGGATAATATGTTTGAGAAAATATGTAAAAAACTGAAAAAAGATTTCAAGGGCTGGAAAGCGGCAATCCTTGTTCCTGACAAACATCTTTTAAAAAAAATCCCTTTTAAAACAAAGGCCTACGATTTTTTCCACGGGGGGCTGAAAATCACGCTGGTGACCGGAAAAATCAGATAATTCAACTATTTAATTTTTGTACAGGATAGATTATAATGATGAATGGAACAAAACGAGCAGATATCACCCTTGGAATCCGTGTACTGGTAGTTCAGAAACAGGATCAGCGCTCGGGCAAACTGACTGAAGGAATCGTTAAGAATCTTCTCACAAAATCACCTTCCCACCCTCATGGCATTAAAGTGAGGCTGGAAAGCGGTATTGTCGGCCGGGTGAAAGAAATTATGCCGGGAGACTGATTAAAATTATGTCTGGGCGTCGATATCCCCGGATTCAATAAGCAGCCCCATACCGGTTGCCAGTTTCATGGCTTTCAGTGAATCCAGTTTCTGAGGCGGACTACCGGACAGAAAATCCAGAGTGGATTCCTCTAAAATAATGGACAGATTTTTTTTGCATAAAAAATGGAGAAACCCTCTAAAGGAGGCGATAGTTTTGGGAAAAGCCTTGATGGGAAAGTCTGAAAAAAGGATGTTATCAATATCACAGACAAAAGGACGCTCGATTGAGCTGACAAAAATATAAAGTTTTGTCACTTCTTCTGTTCCACCATTTTCATTAAACGCCGCCAGTGCAATAATTTTATCATAGGAGGCTTCCGGAACGTCTGGTATGTTAAGATTAATTCCGTTTGATCCGCCGGAAACTTTTTCCAGAGTCATCGGTTCAAACCGGTCTTCCGGCTTTTTCGAGAACATAATCACGACCACCCGGGGTTCGGCGCGACCGGTATTTTCTTCGGCCACAACCACATCAGCAGGCGGAGCGATTTCCCCGGGAGGGGCTGGTGCGGCAACGGAAGCGACTTCTTTTTCCGGTGGATCGATTGGCGGATCGATTTTACAAACAGCGCCGGTTGACTGTATCGCACCGGCATATTTTTTAGCTGTTGCCAGGTTGATATCTTTCTTAATCACCGCCCCCTGCTTTTTTAACAGCATACCGATTTTGTCAACCGATGTTTTAAACAAAGCCGCCATGCGGGCTTTTACTTCATTTTCTGATTTTCCGTCTGCCAGTTCACCTGTAAGCACTACCCGGTACTTATTTTCGGTCATTTTTCTCTCTCTTATGTCATTTTTGGTTTGAGATAAAAGCAGGAACGGACGTTATTCGCCGACCTGGCATACAGCTTTTTCAAACATTTTTATGGCTATGGATAACTTATTGTATTGATAGATATTTTATTAGTCAAGATTTAAAATACGTTCTTCGAAACCCATCCAGAATATAAATAGATACCGGCACCACCACCAGCCAGGAACAGATTCGAAAGTAAACGGACAGCGCCCTTGCAAAATGTGATGTGACAAACGGCTGCTGAAAAATCAGAACAATAAACATTAAAAAGCCCGACAGCGCGACCGGGATCAGGAAATAGCGGTAAAATGGCTGATAAAAAGAGTTTGAATGGCTGATAAAATCCAGTTTGCTGTACATTAACAGGGATATTACTATAACGGCTGTGCTGAGAACAAATATATTGTCAAAAAAAGTAAACGCCATCAAGGCAGCGCATGCCCCGGCCGGGGAGGGCATGCCTTCAAAATCCTGTTTTTTACTTTTATCCTCATTCTGCTGTAGTCGGACGGTAAATCTCGCCAGGCGCAGATGGACAAAAATAAAATAAAATAAGGCAATAGATATACCCAGATATGAATTCCCGCCTTTAATGGCGGAAAAACGAAGAAAGATGATGACGGCCGTGGCCAGCCCGAATGTTGACAAATCGGTTGAGGAATCTAGACACGCCCCAAAATCGGAATAGGACTTCAACTTGCGGGCCAACGGCCCGTCAAACGCGTCACAAGCGGCAGCAGCCAGCACCCAGAACAAACAGACAAACGGCCGCAGCCACTCTTCCATCGGAACTTCCGGCATGGCAAAATACACCGCCGTCACGCCGCACAGGTAGTTGCCGATGGTAAACAGGTTCGGAATCA
>JAJRPH010000017.1 GCA_024280875.1 Deltaproteobacteria bacterium
AAACAATCCTGTTTCCACTGCCAATTTGCCGAGTTTTACCGTATATCTTGGATCAAATCCCCATCCGGCTGGACACGGGGTATGCACATGAAGGTATTTGGGCCCTTTGATGGTTTTGGCTTTTACGATTTTGTCGTAAAGATCCAGGGGATAGGATGCGGAAGCCGTGGCCACATAGTCAATGCCATGGGCCGCAATAATTGACGGCACATCTTTTTTCTTCTGCGCTTTTCCGGAAAACGGTGTGGTGGTGGTGATAACCCCTTGCGGAGTCGTGCCGGATCGCTGTACACCGGTATTCATATAAGCTTCATTGTCATAGCAGATAAAAATAAAGTCTTCACCGCGTTCACAGGCGCCGGATAATGCCTGGATACCGATATCACTGGTCCCGCCGTCTCCTGCCCATGCCGCGACAATGGTGGATTCATTTTTTTGTGCCCGAAGCGCGCCCAGCACACCCGTGGCGGCCGCTGCGGTTGAAGCAAACGTAACATTCAGGCAGGGCAGCTGGGTGGCTGCAATCGGATATAATCCCTGTAGAACGGTCAGGCAGCTTGGCGGTACAACAAGAATGGTGTCTCTGCCCAGCGCTTTGAGCCCGATCCGGTAGACTATGCTGAGTCCGCATCCGGCACAGGCCCTGTTTCCCGGGTGAACCAGTTCATCTTCCGGAAGATTCAGTATGGTTGTTTTTTCAGTCATTATTTTTCTCTTACTGTTTTAATTTTAAGTCCAATCCACTGTGGCGTATCATCAATGGTATCCGGGTGTTTGCAGGAATTTCGCAGAGACTCAACCAGTTGATCGGTTTTAATCTCCCTTCCGCCAAGACCCAGGATGTAATTATGCACTGTGGGTTTGTTTTCCGTTCGGTAAAGGGCGGACTTGATGTCCGCGTACAAAGCCCCCTGGTTGCCGTAGCTGAGCGCTTTTTCAAAAACAATAACGCCTTTTCGGCTGCCCAGCGCGTCTCTGACCGCCTGGTCAGGGAACGGACGGTAAAGCCTGAGGCCCATAACTCCCACCAGGATGCCTTCTTTTCGCAGAATATCCACCACATCCCTGAGATGATAGGAAAGAGATCCCAGGCAGATGGCAACGAATTCAGCATCTTCGCATTTGTATTCTTCAATATAGGGATTCCCGTTGCGTCCGAAAACTTTTGCAAACTTTTTGTCAATGTCCGCCATAACATCGATGGCATCCCGCATATCCGTATGTAGATTATGCCGGATTTCCATATAACCGGGGGCCATGTTGCCGCGCACATCCGGTCGGATATCCGGCAGGGTGACGGTGTTCAGGTTTGCCGGTTGTCCGGGGTTTAATGCATATGCCGGTTTAAACGGGGGCAGAAATTTATCAACATCCGTCTGGGCCGGTATTTCAAACGGCATATAGGTATGGGACAGAATATAGCCGTCATAACATACCATGACCGGTACATTGACGGTTTCCGCCAGATAAAACGCCTTGAGCACAGTATCAATAATTTGCTGGTGGTCACAGCAGTACATCTGAATCCATCCGGTATCCCGTTGGGAAATAGCATCCTGATGGTCGTTCCATACGGTCCAGGGAGCCCCGATGCCTCGGTTAACCACGCACATGACGATGGGCAATCGCGCGCCAGCCGCCCAGTGGAGCTGTTCATTCATATATAGCAGGCCATTTGCGCTTGTTGCCGTAAACGACCTGGAACCGGCACTGGCGGCCGCAATGCATACGGCAAGCGCACTGTGTTCGCTCTCAACAGGGATATACTCCGCATCCATTTCGCCTGCGTCAACAAATTCGGATAGTTTTTCCGTCAAAGGGGTCTGTGGCGTAATGGGGTATGCGGCAATAACCTGGACCTTTGCCAGTTTGACGCCGTTTGCAGCAGCAACATTGCCGGATTCAATAATATGCATACGACTATTTCTCCTCTTTAATGAAGACGGTTTCTTCAACCATTGTTATTGCCCCGACGGGACATTCTTCAGCGCATATTTCACAACCCTTGCAATATTCATAATCTATGGTCGGCGGTATGGTTCGTGTAATGACGCTATCCGGACAGAAAAGCCAGCAGGTAAAGCAGGCCTGTTTATTTTTTTTGGCGGGTATACATTTTTCCAAATCAATCACCGGTCGCTTGACCCGCCATGATCCGGTCCTGCCGCCATCTCCAGGGCCGGGTTCACTGTGGGATTTATAGCAACCGAATTTTTCTTTTTTCATATATTTGTACTCCTGTAAAATATATAGATGGCAAAGAAAAAAGCTTCACCATTTTTAAAAATTGGCAAGGCGCGTAAATCCGTCAGAGATAATTCGTACTTATCATACGATGAAGATACACAGGATGCAGCGCAACCCAAAGCTAAAATAGCAGTTGGACTTTTTACATAGCCATCATTTATTTTCCTCCAACAATCGTATTTTCAAAGGTAATCCTGGCTGCTCCGGAATTTCTTTGAGGGTGTTTCCCTTTAAATTCATCTTCAATGGCCCGGGTCAGAATGTCCATGTCGATCAACCCGCTGGCTTTTGCAAATGCGCCGATAATGCCGGTGTTGACAATACCCGGGGGAAGCCCTGATTCAAGGGCAATATGCGTGACGTCAGCGGTCGCGACTTTCATGCCTTCAAAATTGAAGTCATCCGGGTGTCCGGGAGAATTGATAACAACTAACCCGCCGGACTTTAAACCGCTAACCACATCAACTTCATCCACAATCAAGTGATCCAGAACCACCACCATATCCGGTTCCGTGATCGGGGACAGGTCATAGATTTTTTGTTTTGAAATTTTCAGTGATGTTAAAACCGGCGCGCCCCTCCTTTCCGTGCCGAAAGTCGGGGACATCACAACACCGCTGTATCCGGAGAGAAAAGCCGCATTCGCCACAATTTTTGCAGCGGTTATCGCGCCCTGTCCGCCCCGGCCATGCCATCTTATTCTAATAATGTCTTTGTTCATTATAGGTCTCTTTATTGTAAGATCAATTATGTTGAAACGGTATCAATTATTATAATCATCATTAAAAAATCGTCGAGAAATGCCGATGACGGAAAAAATGATTCGGGCACTAACACCCCTCGTGTATCAAGCTTCAATTATATGCTGTTATTGCAGTATGGTAGCCTTGATACGCTTTTCCGAACATTATTTATAATAACCGGTTTGTCAACCCTTTTGACGGATCAAATCAAGGGATTCTGGCAGTGAAAACTATACGTAAAATGGATGGAAGGATGGAACTTTCCCATTACACTGGATAAAATTAACGTTAAA
>JAJRPH010000395.1 GCA_024280875.1 Deltaproteobacteria bacterium
CCATTTCCTGGATAAGAAAAGTTTTTGGATTCAGATTTTTCTGTATCTGCAGAAAAGCCCTGCTCAAACTTTCCGTATCGGCAATATGCGTGACAACAGCGTTGGCTTCAGACTTGTGGGCAATGCCGACACCTTTCAATACAACGGGGAAACCAATGTGAAGCGCCTGCTCGCAGGCCTCCTTGATGCTGGAGACAAGCGCTTCTTCCGGGAAAGGGATGTTTACGGCTGCCAGCATTTTTTTTGATTCTGCTTCATTCAGATATACAGTACGCGGTTTGTCTTTTTGAGGTATACGTTTCATTAGAGTTTAACCTTTTGTCGTTGAGTCAAGGATTATATTGCGGCATTTAGGTTTAAAGTTAGGGCGTGTTGTTTATCGGCATTGCTTCTTTTTTTTGTATTCTCCTGATGATTGCCAGGCCGAAACAGGAAATGCTTAAAAGGATTGAGAGCATTATCCATCCGGAATTGTATCCGTTCAAGTCTATAATGGCACCGAATACAGGAGGGCCGATCACCATCCCGCCCCAGGCGATTGCAAACAAAACCCCCATGACTGATCCAACAAGTTCATTCCCCGCTATTTCAGCCACGAGAACGATGGCCAGCGAATTCCACCCCATTAAGGAGACCCCCAGAAAAGCGGATATCATAAATAAAAGCCACAATGGGGGGGTATCATTCAAAAAAATAACCGAAAGAGAGCTGAAGACGCCGATTAATGCAAGCAATGCAAGCGGCAATATTCTGTCCCCCTTAAAGAGGCGGTCACTGATCAGGCCGAACAGGACACGACTGATAGTCCCCCCAACCATGGCTATGGTAAACAAGCTCCCTGCAATGGCCATAGACAGGTGAAATGTTTCGTGAACATAGATGACAAGAAAAGCGGTAAGGCATGCCTGACATATGGCAAATAGGGTGAGAATCGGCGTTAGAAATATTAGCGTCGGTTTTAGTAATATCGATCGCACGCTGATTTTTTTTTTGTCTGGTGCAGCGCTGGGGGAAGGGGCTAAAGATGCTGGTTTTTCTTTATAAAAAAAGGATGAAAGTAATAAAATGCCGAATATGACAACAACAAGCAACAGTATGGCCTTTTGCCATCCCATGATCATTCCGAAAAAAGGGATATAGATTCCGATTAAACTCCCGCCAATGGTAACCCCTGTCTGTTTGATTCCCATGACAGTCGCCCTTTTGTCCGGCTCAAACCAGTACATAAGGCCTTTTGCAGTGGCCTGGTTAATCATTCCATACCCGGCACCTGCCAAAGCAGCAGCGACAAAAAGAAACCCGAAAAAAGGAAACAGCGGCAGAAGAAGAAAAGCAACGCCCATGAGAGATCCTGAAAGCAGAAGCATCCATTTTGCGCCATATTTATCAGTCAAAAAACCTGAGGGAATTGAGATGATAACCATGACAAAGTACATGGTGGAAACAATAAGCCCGAACTGACTGTTGTTTATCTGGATTTTTTCCTTAATGATGGGTGCTAACGGTCCCCAGGAGTAAAAAAACATGGCCATCAACATATGGGTTGTGCTTAATATGGCAAAAATAACCCATTGATAGTTGATTTTGGCCGGAAAAGTGGAGGATTCTATTTCAGACTTTTTCATGGTCTCCTTCTGTGAGCCATTATGATGTGTTATTAAAGAAACAGGCTTAAGGATTGGGTTATAAAGGCATCTCCTGATTTTGTGTGAAGAAATTCGGCGTGATCAGCAACGCTGCCCATAGCATTGGAACTATATGTTTTTATAATTATTAGCAAATACCATGCCATGGGGTTTAAAAATCACTGATCATTTTAAAGGGGATTACAGCCGGTTTCAGTTTGTACAAGCGTCCGCAGTGATTTGTATGGGAATTACGAAAATAGTCCTGCAAAATTGAATTGCTCGCCCCGGGTTGATTAAAAGATATTCGAAGTGCTCGTACCATAAGTGCCGATATTGAAGGGTTATTGTTCGGACATTTTGACCGTTTTCGTAGTGCCACAGCAATGTGTTATGGATTTATTCCGGGAAAGTTAAATATTGCAGTAGCCCTATCGCTAAAATAACTTTTGCCGGCCTCACAAAAAAATCGTTCCGCGTTTTTGTTTTAACGGAATAATTTTTCCTTCTCTTTCCACTGATATAACAGAGATTATAATCCCTTCACAGGTATTAAATAGCCTATCCTTTTTTCCGCATGATTTGATTTTTTAAAAGTCCATCAATTCAGAATCAATAAAGGTACCGTCCGTTGGAGTCTATTGGCATGGATATTGAATTATTAAAAATTGAATAAAATAGCGGTTGCTAATTATTGCTCAATACAAACCGAAATATTTCTCCCTTTATATAATATGGATGTCATTGAAAATACAATTGTTACAATGTGCTACATCATTGAAGATGTTTCAGGGAATATACTGGACAATACATATGCCAATACGCCGATAAAATTCGAAATGGGTCGCGGAGATTTTCCCATGGGTTTAGAAGAACAGATCATGGGGCTTGATCCGGGCCAAAGCAAAACCATCTATGTC
>JAJRPH010000396.1 GCA_024280875.1 Deltaproteobacteria bacterium
CGGAAGAGCCGGATGATGATTTCGCAGCAGCTGATGTTCCCGACATGCCGTCAATGGAAACTGATGCAGAAGAAAGAGAAGAAGAGCCAGCTGAAAGCCCTGAGAGATTCAGTGCCGGAACATCAGATATTCGATCCAGCGGCTGGCTCGGGTTAAGGGGAAAAATGATGATCCTCTTTCTTGTCCTTCCGATTTTCCTGATGGCTGTTTCCGGATATATTTCTCAACAGCAGTTAAACAAGCTGGCGAATGAAATTACCGATGACAGTACTGAGCTTGTCCTGCAAGAAGGTAAGGAAAAGTTGATGCAAAAATCCCGGGATGTAGCATTGCAGGCAGAGATTTATCTGCGAAGCCATCCGGACCTTGTAAAAGAGGATTTTTTCTACGATCCTGAATTCAGTGGAATCGTAGTCCAGAGTGTTGGCCAGTCCGGCTACACTTGTCTCATTCAGCAACCGGAACCGGATAAAGGTCAGAACTGGACAATATGGGCACATCCGAATCCCAATATTATCGGAATTGATGATATTGATATGATTAGAAAGGCGCTCGGGCCTTATTTCGATCACTTTTGGGGAGTGCTGACCGGATCACTGGGAATGAAAGAGTCTGAAGGTTTTTATCGCTGGAAAGATCCGGATGGGAAAATCAGGGAAAAATATATGGCTATCTCTCCGATTCGACTGGAAGGGAAGCCGTTTCTGTTGATGAGTACTGCCTATATCGATGAATTTACCAACAAGACAGAGGCCCTGAAAAAAACAGCTCAAAAACTGGCTGATGATACAAGGAATATCAATTTTGGTATTCTGATCGGCGCTATTGTATTGATTGGTTTGATCATTATCATCTATGGCTACCGCTTGACCAGAAACATTCAATATTTGACGGATGCGGCTGACCGTATCAGTGTCGGTGATCTTGAAGCAGAAATCGATGTACATTCAAAAGATGAAATCGGCAACCTTGCCGAAGCGATTTCTAGAATGCAGGACAGTCTCAGATTCTCGATTGAACGTTTAAGACGCAGACGATAATTTTTAAAAAATGTTGTTATAACAAAACAAGCAATGTGTTAAATTACAGCACATTGCTTGTTCTGTTATATGAGAGAATTAAATAATATATATTTCTCTGAGAAAAATTTATTCAGGAAGAGAACATGATCATAATACCGATGGAGAAGCCTGCTGCTCAGGATTTGAACAGCTATTACCTTAAAATTGATAAATTGCTGGAACATTATCAGGGCGCATTAGGTACGGGTGGGGTTTATTTTAAATCTCCGATATCTGAAGGTGTGGTGTTTTTTGATGAGGCCAACCTGCTCAATAGTTACTATAAAGATAAAAAAGAAGAATTTAAAGGCGGGAAAGCATTAAGCAAAATTAACGAGACTGCTTCAAAAAATAATTATGCGGTAACGGTGTATTATATTTTGCCTGAGAGGGTTTATTACTGGGCGAATCTTTCAAATGCCGAATTATTATACGGTGATTTGAGTTCTGAGTTCACGGACCTTGAAGGCCTGATTAAGAAGATGGAAAATGAAAAAGTGACCGGTTACATTGAAGTAAAATTAAACCAGGACTCCGGCGGTGGGCTGTTGTTTATTTACAATGGCGAAATCATTGGTGGTGCATCCGCTCAGGGCGATGGTGCGTTGGATCGTTCTGTCGAATATCGGGATGATCTGATAAAAAGATGCCGGGAAGTTGGCGGAAATTTTAATGTTAAAAAAATTCAATTGTCAAAGATTTCTACACTGTCAAAGCCTTCTGTTTTGAAATCATCCAAGCCGGTTTTAAATTCTTCCAAATCTGTCCCTCCTGAAAAAAAATCCATCGCGCGACCTCAAAAAGATCCGCAGCGTGTTTTGCGTATGCTTCAGGACCTTTTGGTCTTATTGGAAAAAGTAGTCCGGGCAAACAAGCGAATCAAGGTTGATTTCGAGACTCTGTTAAACAGACAGTTCGTTTCTAAGGTGGATCAATATGATTTTCTGGATCCATTTGCCGCTGAATTTCGATATTCGAACGGCAAGGTAATCTTCAAGGGGAAAGCCAGTCAGAAAGAGCTGGTGACCTCGATTGTTTGGTGTGTTAAAGATATGACGGCCGATCTTGGCATGACAGCGGTTTTCAGAAAATATCTGCCTGCGTGGAAAAAAAACTATACGGATGAAATTATTGATTTTAATATACAAATATAGCATATATATTAGTGCTCAGATGATTTCATATGTCATCTTTTGCAGGATAAAGGAATAGGAAATGAGACCCAATGTACTAATTGTTGATGATGACCAGGCATTTCTACGCTTGATTCAGAAAGATCTTGAGGGGTTTTCAGAGTCATTTAACGTATTAGCAGCCGAGTCTGGTAATTCAGCTTTAGATTTGCTCAAAAAGGCATATGTGTCGTTTGTTATTTCTGATTTAAGAATGCCGGGAATGGACGGCTTTGAATTCCTGGCAAATATCTTGAAGAAATTTCCTGGTATTCCGGTGTATATGATGACTTCGTATGATAAACCGAAGACAAAAGACGTGGTGATTAAAAGTGGTGCTGCCGGTTATTTGAAAAAACCGTTTACCGCCATTGAGTTGTTCGGTGAAATAACAAAAACTTTAAATAAAAAAGCGGAAGGCGGAAGCCTCCATAATGTGACTTTGGAAACTTTTTTGCAGCTCATTGAGATGGAACAACAGACTAGCACATTGCGGGTCGTTGATAAAAAAGAAGACCGGGGTGGTATTCTTTTTTTCCGAAATGGTGAACTGATGAATGCCCGTGTCGGTGATCAACAAGGAAAAGATGCTGCCTATGAAATTTTATCCTGGTCTAATGTCTCATTGTCAATTGAGCATGACTGCGTATTCCAGGAGAAACTTATTAAAGGTGATCTTCAGGCTATTCTATTGGATGCCATGCGTGTCAAAGACGAGCTGGCCGAACAAATTGCAATGGAAGAAGAGGCCGATAATAGTGAAATCCTTTTGGATTCACCGATTCAGGAAGAAACGCCTGAGTCGTCAGACGCTAAACCGGAACCCGTTGTCCGGGAGATTCCGACCAGAAAGCCGGAAACCACCGCAAAAATTCGCCCAGCAAAAAAAGAAGTTGAAGAGCCAAAACTGTCTCCGACTGATACCATTCGCAGTAAAATTAAAAATTCAATTGGCAGCAGAGATGGGGTTCTCGATATTTATCATGACCCGAGTTGGGACGCTTTGATAGATCAGGGTTCAAACATTGGCAATGCCTTTAATTGCGGGAGTCTAAATGTCTTATATGCCAACCGGGAGACAAATGAGCAATTTATCATTGTCCCTGGAGAAGAAACGATAGCAGTTTCAATTTCATCGGACTCTCCATGGGATCGTATCCTTGGCGCTCTGGGGTAAAAAATATAAAAGTTATTGATCACACATTATAATTAAAATGAAAAAAGCGGCTCGGATAATGCAATGAAAGATATATTCAAAGATGTGATGGCAATCGAAGGCGTTCATGGTCTGATGGTCATTTCAAATGAAGGCAGCGTGATGCTGAACAGGTTTTCTCCTGATTTCAGAAGAGAGGAAGAAAAACTTTTGCAGATTAACTGGGAACCTTTTACCATTGAAATGAGCAATATAAAAGATGCTGAATTGGTTTATGACAGTGCGCGATTCTATATTAAAAAAAGCGATGTCGGATTTTTGATTGTGATAATCGGTGATAATGCCCCTATTTCTATGGTAAGACTTAATTGTGAAGTTTTGCTTCCATTGCTGGCAAAAATTCAACCGGCCAGTAAACGATTCGGAAAACTCCTTAGAAAAAAAATATTTTAAAGATATTTTTCCAATAAAAATTGAATATACTTGTAAAGTTATCCGCACATTAATCTGTTTATGTATAAAATTTATCCCGCATGGAATACAGAACGGCTTCTTAATATTTTTACTCAATTATAAAAAAATTAGCTGGCTTTACAAAGCTGGCTAATAACGAACACGACTGGCCGGGAGCCACAATCATGGAAAGTGCCCAAAAGACAACTGAAGACTATCAAGCTAAAATTAAATCCGCAGAAGCCTACGAGAAGCATGGACTTTATGATGAAGCCCTGGAATTATATGAAGATATTTTATCCCGGGGTGCTGATCTGGATGAAAAAGTTATCCGGAAAATTGAATTCAAAGTGGAGGAACTCGGTAAAGAGATCGATGATAAAGACAATGAAATCCCGTATAACCTGTCAAGCGAAGATGTTTCTCACATAAAAACCGGACTTTCACTCGGGGAAAGCGGCCCTGAGATATGTGACAGCGCAACCGCTTTTAAGGAGCTTGGTCTGTACAAGGAAGCCGTTTCAGAATATAAAAAATTATTTCAGACAGATTATTTAATTGATGATTTTTTAGCCGATTTTCTGGAATGTAACCTGGCAGTTAACAGCCCTTCTGATGTTATTCAGGAAATAGATCAGATTGTTAAAGAAAGTAATCTTGATAATAAGACCAGAGCCTCGATTCATTTTATGCTGGGTGTTGAACTGGATAAACACGATTATAATGAACTGGCCGTCAAGTGCTATGAGGCAGTACAAAAAATTGATCCGATTTATCCTAGAATAAGAGAAAAAATCGAGTCTGCTCAGCCGGATAAACGATTTAACTCACGATATGATTACCTGTTGCGACACAAGATCGTGAATACGGACCAGCTTCAGAAAGCGCTGGCCCTGTCCAAAAAAATGAAAAAAAGCGTTGAAGCTGTTTTAATGGAACAGTTTAAGACGACTAAAGAGGATATCGGGAAATCTCTATCAGCTTATTATAACTGCCCGTTTAAAATATTTGACCCCAAGATGGAAGTCCCTTTTGAACTGATCAGCAATTTAAAAAAACCTTTTTTGATTCAGGATGTTTGGGTGCCGTTGCATTGGGAAATCGATCATATTGAGATTTTGATCGATGATCCAAAGGATCTCAGCAAGCGGGATCATGCCAAAGCACTCTTTAATACCAACAAGTTTGTATTTTCTGTTGGTATTAAAGAGGATATTGTCGAAATTATTAATCAGTTTTTTGCCCAAGGGAAGACGCACCAAACAGAAGTAAGCAAAGGGACTTCCTCGACTGATGAATTTGACCAAATGCCGGATATCGCATTTGAGGAGGTCGATGAGGAGGACGAAGATGTTGATCAATCAATAAACGAAGCCTCCGGAAAAGTTGTTCAGCTGGTAGATCAGGTTCTAATTACGGCATACCGCAAAGACGCATCTGATATACACATAGAACCGTCTACCATTGCAAAACGGACGAAGATCCGTTTCAGGATTGACGGGGTCTGCCAGGATTTTCTTGAAGTTCCGAATTCCTTTGCAACAGCGATTTTATCCCGGATTAAAATCATGGCAAACCTTGATATCGCGGAAAAACGTCTGCCCCAGGATGGGAAAATCAAGTTTAAACGTAAAGGGATACCACCCTTTGAATTGCGGGTCGCCACTTTACCTACCGCCGACAGCCAGGAAGACGTTGTTATGAGAATCCTGGCAACCAGCGGCGCGATGAAACTGAAGGATTTGACCCTTACTGAAAGGAATATGGCCGTTTTATTAAAAGCGATTGCCAAGCCTTACGGCCTGGTTCTTGTTGTCGGCCCCACCGGATCCGGTAAAACAACAACGCTTCATTCAGCGCTACACCATATTAACACGCCGGAACGTAAAATCTGGACAGCTGAAGATCCGGTTGAAATTTCCCAGCTTGGATTGCGCCAAGTTGAGATTAAGAATAAGATCGGTCTGGATTTTGCCAGAATTATGCGTGCTTTTTTGAGGGCTGATCCTGACATAATTATGGTTGGTGAAATGCGTGATTATGAAACTGCCTCTATCGGCGTTGAAGCCTCTTTGACCGGCCATTTGGTTTTATCAACACTTCATACCAACAGTGCGCCGGAAACCGTAACCCGCCTTTTGGATATGGGGCTGAATCCATTAAATTTTTCCGATGCTTTTCTCGCAGTATTGGCGCAACGCCTGCTGCGCCGATTATGCAAGAATTGTCGAAAAGCTTATTCTCCGAATCAGGAAGAATTTGATGATATTGTAAATGATTACGGAGAAGATGACTTTAAAAATACCGGGATAGAATTTTCCGCAGAACTGAAGCTGTATACGCCGGTTGGATGTGATCAGTGTAATGGTACTGGGTATAAAGGCCGATTTGGAATTCATGAACTCATGGAAGGAACGGCTGATATTAAACGAATGATCAAAAAACAGGCCAGTGCGGAAGAATTGTTTGTTAAAGCAAAAGAACAAGGCATGACAACTTTGATGCAGGACGGAATCCTGAAGGTTTTTGATGGACTCTCTGATATGGTTGAAGTCCGAAGAGTTTGTATTAGTTAGTGTTTCATCAACAATCTAGGAGATTTAAATATATCAATGGATCTCACTTTTAAGCGCTTTCTTAAGTTCTTCAATCGGTCTTCTGCCCAAAAACATGAAGCCTTGCCTGATCCGAAATCGTATCAAAGGTCGTTTAATCGTTTCTCAATAGAATTTGAAGTTATTGTTTCTGAAGATGATAATTCTAATGCAGTAAAAGAATTTTTATCATCATATAAATCACTATACCCTATAAAACATCA
>JAJRPH010000397.1 GCA_024280875.1 Deltaproteobacteria bacterium
AAAGTCGGCGAACCCCATGCCGAGGTCAACGCCATTAAGGACGCAGGCGATCAGGCTGCGGGCAGCACTATCTATGTGACACTGGAGCCCTGCAATCACCAGGGGCGGACTCCTCCCTGCACTGAAAAAATTCTGTCCGCCGGTATTTCGCATGTTGTCATGGCAATGAAAGATCCGAATCCGGAGGTGAGCGGCGGTGGCGCCGACTTTTTAACCCAAAATAAAATCTCCGTAAAATCCGGGATCCGTGAAGCCGAAGCCCGGCGCTTAAATGAAAGCTTTATTAAACATATCACCACAAAACGGCCGTTTGTGACGTTAAAATGTGCGGCAACGTTAGACGGCCGTATTGCCACGCGAACAGGTGATTCCAAATGGATCACCGGCGAATCATCCCGAAAATACGTTCATGAACTGCGTCATGGAATTGATGCGATTATGGTCGGGGTCAATACGGTAAAAACAGATAACCCAAGCCTGACAACGCGGCTGGACGATATAAAAGGGGTGGATCCCATCCGGATTGTTTTGGATACGCAGCTGTCCATTCCGGAAAATTCAAAGTTATTGCAGATCCCTTCAGTCTCTGATACGTTAATCATTACAGGTAATTCGAGACCATCGCCAAAACGTGATGCCATTTTACAAATGGGCGTTAAAATTATTGACGCAGTACTCAAAGACGGCCGGATCGACGTAGATGCCCGGATGTATCAAATGGGGGCAATGGGAATAACCAGCCTTCTGATTGAAGGCGGCGCACGGGTCGCCGCATCCGCACTGCAGGCGAAAATTGTGGATAAGATCAATTTTTTTTACGCGCCCAAAATTCTTGCCGGCGACGATGGTGTTCCCATGTGCAGCGGGCCCGGGCCGGAGTTGATGGCCCAAAGCCTCCCGGTCAGAGACATTAGCGTCAGGCAATTTGACGATGATGTCATGATTGAAGGATATTTAGACTGATATGTTTACAGGCATCATAGAAGGCTTGGGAAAAATAACCGGTATCCGTCCGTCCGGTGAAGGCAAACGATTATCCATTGTTGCGAATTTTTCTTTAGAAAATTCTAAAATCGGCGACAGCATCGCTGTCAACGGGGCCTGCCTGACTGCGGTCACAATTTCAACATCGCGGTTTGAAGTGGATGTATCACCTGAAACCATTGATAAAACAACATTAAAAGACATAAGAATCGGAGAACCGGTTAATATCGAACGGGCATTGCGATTGTCAGATAGGCTGGACGGGCATCTTGTGTCCGGTCACATAGACGGCACCGGCCGAATTACCTATAAAACCAGACAGGCAAACGCCATTTTAATCGGATTCTCTGTTGGGCAATCCCTGGCCCGCTACATGATTGCCAAAGGGTCTGTTGCCATTGACGGCATCAGCCTGACCATCAACACCTGCGATCAGCATAATTTTGAAGTCAGCATTATTCCCCATACAGTCGCAATCACCACCATCGGCATAAAACATGTCGGGGATGCCGTTAACATCGAAACCGATATGATCGGTAAATATGTGGAGAAATTTCTAATAAATAAAACTGATCCGGATAAAAATAAAACCGGAGACAAACCGGTTGATATGGAATTTTTATTGAAAACCGGATTTATTTAAACCATAAAAACTAAATAATATTAATCAAGTTCAAAGCATCCGGATCTGCGATAAACGTCTTACCCTGTTTCCGGGGTTTGGATATATTTAAGGAGATTATAGTTCAACATGTCACATTTAAGCATTGAAGAAGCGATCAGAGACATCAAAGAAGGAAAAATGGTTATCCTGGTTGATGATGAGGACCGGGAAAACGAAGGCGATCTCACCATTGCGGCCGAAGCCGTAACACCGGAAGCCATCAATTTCATGGCCATACACGGCCGGGGTCTGATATGCCTGTCATTAACAGCGGATATAGTTGAAAAGCTTGACCTGCCGATGATGGTTCACGAAAACACCTCGCAATTTAAAACCGGTTTTACCGTTTCCATCGAAGCACGTCATGGCGTGACAACCGGTATTTCAGCAGCAGACCGGGCAACAACGATTCAAACTGCAATAGCAGATAATGCAAAGCCGAAAGATATTGCCCGACCGGGTCATATTTTTCCTTTGCGCGCCAGAAGAGGCGGCGTTATGGTTCGTACCGGCCAGACAGAAGGCTCCGTGGATCTGGCCAGCCTGGCCGGTCTCAAACCGGCCGGTGTGATTTGTGAAATAATGGATGAAGACGGGACAATGGCCCGAATGCCTTCTCTGGAAAAATTTTCCGAAAAACACGGTATCGGGATCTGCACCATTGCAGATTTGATCGCATACCGGATGCGCACGGAATCCTTTGTTCACCGGGCGGTTGAAGCCACAATTCCCACCACCCACGCCGGGGATTTCAAAGTCATTGTTTATGAAAATGATCTGGAAGATTTTCAGCATATTGCCCTGGTTAAAGGCGAAATTGATCCTGAAAAACCGATTCTTGTCAGGGTCCATTCAGAATGTCTGACCGGTGATATTTTCGGGTCGCTCAGATGCGACTGCGGGGAACAGCTCGGTATTGCCATGCAGATGATGGATAAAGAAGGAAGCGGAGTGCTTCTTTATGTCCGCCAGGAAGGCCGCGGCATAGGCCTGGTCAACAAATTAAAAGCCTATAATCTTCAGGATGAAGGATATGATACTGTTGAAGCAAACGAAAAGCTCGGGTTCAAGGCTGATTTAAGAGACTACGGTGTCGGCGCCCAGGTCCTGGCCGATCTGGGAATTAAAAAAATGCGCCTGATCACCAATAATCCAAAAAAAATCGTTGGCTTGGAAGGATACGGGCTCAGCGTGGTTGAAAAAGTCCCTATTCAAACAAAACCGACTGAGCAAAACCGATGTTATCTTGAATGCAAACGTCTGAAAATGGGTCATTTTTTGAATGTTGATACAACCCCGTAACGGGTGTCTATACATAAATAAAGAAAAAGGAAAAACCATGTCTAAAATCATCGAAGGAAATCTACTTGCCAAAGGAAAACGGTTTGCACTCATCGTCGGCCGTTTTAATGATTTTATCTCGGAAAGACTGCTTAGTGGCGCACTCGACGCATTAATCCGGAGCGGCGCAAAAGATGAAGATATTGATATCGTAAAAGTTCCCGGGGCATTTGAAATTCCTTTGGCCGCAAAAAAACTGGCCCAAAAACAATATGATGCAATCATATGCCTGGGCGCTGTCATTCGCGGGGCCACACCCCATTTTGACTATGTCAGCGCGGAAGTTTCAAAAGGAATTGCGACTGTGAGCTTAGACGCAGAAGTTCCGGTAATTTTTGGTGTCATCACCACAGATACGATTGAACAGGCCATTGAACGGGCCGGGACCAAAGCCGGCAACAAAGGCTGGAGTGCCGCCATCGCCGCCATTGAAATGGCCAACCTGATGGGTGCGATTGAAGGACACAAATAACATTTATGGGAACTCGCCGCAAATCAAGAGAACTGGCCATGCAGGCGCTCTTCTGCATGGACGTGCTGAAAAATGAATCCGACGAATTAATGGGGGGGCTGGCAGAAATGTTAAAACTGGCTCCTGACATTAATCGATTTTACATGACATTAATCAGGGGCGTCATTAATAACAAAACCCGGATCGATCAACTCATTGAGCAATTTTCCAGCCACTGGAAAATCAACCGGATGGGCTGTGTGGACCGCAATATTCTTCGGATTGCCACTTATGAACTGTTATACTGCCAGGATATACCGCCGAAAGTATCGATCAACGAAGCCGTGGATATTGGTAAACTGTACGGCACAGAAGAATCCGGGTCTTTTATCAACGGGATTCTGGACGGAATTTATCAGCAGCAGGCCTCCACTATAAAAAAAAATGAAAAATCGGATAAAATATAAACCACCTAACCCCAGAAGGACAAGGAGCTAAAATGATGGAACAACGAAAAGTCTTTTTAAGTGAGGATGAAATGCCCCGGCAATGGTATAATATTCTGGCCGATATTAGAATGAATCCACCGCTGGGCCCTGACGGCAATCCTGTAACCCCGGATCAGCTCGCTCCGATATTTCCGATGAACCTGGTCGAACAGGAAGTCAGCACCGAACGCTGGATTGATATTCCCGAACCGGTTCTTGACATCCTGAGAATATGGCGCCCATCCCCGATGGTTCGGGCCAGAAACCTTGAAAAAGCATTGGGAACCCCTGCAAAAATATATTTTAAAAATGAAAGTTTGAGCCCTCCGGGAAGTCACAAGCCGAATACTGCTGTCCCTCAGGCATATTACAATAAAGAATTCGGCACCAAACGAATCACAACAGAAACCGGCGCCGGCCAGTGGGGCAGTGCCTTATCTTTTGCTTGCACCCAGTTTGGTCTTGAATGCAAAATATATATGGTTCGGATCAGTTTTGACCAGAAGCCTTACCGGAAATCCATGATGGCCACCTGGGGAGGCAACTGCGTTCCCAGCCCAAGCCCGGATACAAAAGCCGGCCGAGAAGCTTTGGAACGTGATCCGAATACCCCGGGCAGCCTGGGCATTGCCATCAGCGAAGCCATTGAAGAAGCGGTAGCCGATGAAAGCGGACAAACCAAATATTCTTTGGGAAGCGTTCTCAATCATGTGATGCTGCACCAAACCATTATCGGGTTGGAAGCTAAAAAACAGATGGAAAAAATCGGAGAATACCCGGATGTTATTATCGGTTGTGCGGGCGGCGGAAGTAATTTTGCGGGTCTGGCCTTTCCGTTTGTGCATGATAAAATCAACGGCAAGCAGATTGAAATCATTCCCGTGGAACCTGCCGGTTGCCCGACATTAACTAAAGCACCGTTTGTCTATGATCACGGGGATACTGCAAAATATACCCCCCTGCTGCCCATGCATAGCCTCGGCCATAGATTTGTACCGCCCCCGTTTCATGCCGGCGGCTTGAGATATCACGGCATGGCGCCCACCGTCAGCCAGCTTGTGGATGAAGGCCTGATAACACCAACATCCGTTAAACAGAATGAGGTTTTTGAGGCTGGTCTCCTCCTTGCCAGAACTGAAGGGATTATCCCAGCCCCGGAAACCAACCATGCATTGGCAACAGTGGTGGCTGAGGCAAACAAAGCCAAGGAAGAAGGCAAGGAAAAGGTCATTTTGTTCAACTGGAGCGGTCACGGACTTCTGGACCTGACGGCATATGACAGCTATCTTTCCGGAAACATAAAAGATATTGTGCTCTCAGATGAACAAATGGCCGAATCCGGAAAAATCTATGCCAATCACCCGAAACCGCAGTCTTTAAAAAGCAGATAATTTAAGGGAACTATATTTAATGTCAGATCAACCGATAAATGACCAGGAAATGCGCTGCCCGAGACTCGGCAGCCCCATTTCCTTCCGTTACTGTATGATCAGCGGAGCAGATGATGACATCTGCTGGAAAGTTTTGGACTGCTGGTGGGAAACGTTTGATGTTGAAGCCTACCTGAAGGCAAATATGCCCGAAGCAGTCTTTAAACAGCTGATGGAAACTGCGGATAAACCTAAGAATAAGATCAGCAGTATTATTGAAATTGCAGAAAAGGTAAAAAAAAGTAAGTAGGTGGAAGGTAACGTTTTTTTTAATGTGTAAGCCGGATTAGCTCGTAGAGCGTAATCCGGCTTTTGCAGAAGGTGAAAGGCAGAGGAATAATCCGAGTCCTTCATAAAATTTAAACATTTAACATTGTAGGAGAAAACCGTTGATCATCAAAACTCTCGCCGTGGGACCGATTATGGCGAACTGCTTTATTGTGGGATGTGAAAACACAAAATCAGCCGTGGTGATTGATCCGGGCGATGAAGCGGATAAAATTCTCATGGCATTGGCCGAATCACAGCTGACAGTCAAATATATCATCAACACCCACGGCCATTTTGATCATGTGGGCGCCAATAAAAAAATGAAAGAAGCCACCGGCGCTGAAATCCTGATTCATGCCGCAGATGCGGATATGCTGGAACAGATATCTGTTGCATCAAGGGCTTTTGGAATGTCCGTGGAAGATTCTCCCCCGGCGGACCGGACAATTGGTGAAGGAGACCAGATCACATTTGGAGATATTACATTCAATGTGATCCATACGCCCGGACATTCCCTGGGTGGCATCTCCCTGTCTACTGACGGAATCGTTTTTGTGGGGGACTCATTGTTTTACGGGTCCATCGGCCGGACTGATTTTCCGGGCGGTGACTATAATACCCTGATATCCAGTATTAAAAACAAACTGTTCCTCTTAGGAGATGAGGTTGTGGTATATACGGGACACGGCCCTGAAACCACAATCGGTCAGGAAAAACGAATGAATCCGTTTTTAAAATAATTCAATTTTTTTCGTATTATAAAAAAAGCCCATCTGAAATCAGATGGGCTTTTTCATGAGAGCCAACATAATACACCTCAATTTCGATTTCCCCTTTCCGATATATCCAGTGAAATGATGGTCAAGTTAATGCCCTGGTTGGGCATTTTTATAAGTTTATACCCCATACCAATCTGTAAGAATTGCTTGAATATGTTTTCTTAAACCATCTTCAACTTGCTTTTTGCCTCTAATACTATTTTCATAAAATAAAGTGCGAAAAGGTGAGACATCAAATGGTAGTTCAGTAGGCTTCTCAGCAATAAGGATTGTTGGTTTATTTAATGCGTGGGCATATCCAACCTCATAGTAAACATTTGGATTTGCAGGAGTGATGTCTGCAATAATGATTTTTGAGTCAATTATTTGTTTAGAAATATCTGAGATAATTAAGCCTGGGCCGTATGTTTCATCCGCATGTTGCTGATGCATTTCCAATCCTCCCAGAAGCCAGTCTAACTGCTGGTGATCAATCTCGTATATATCTGATTCGTCTTGCGGCCATCTGAAAAATTGCTTTTCCAGGCGCTTATGCCACAAACAGAATCGACGTTTTTCTTCCAGTTCCGCTTTACGTGATTTTGATGATTCCATGATATCGTCACCTTTTTATAGATTGGTTTGAACGATACCATGGCAGAAATTCATGCTGCCTGTGAAGATGGGGTTGCTTGATCGCTTACGTAGAAGCATCAAGGATGCATATTTAATTAGATCGTTTTTCCCCTTCAGCCTTCTACCTTAAAACCTTAAATCTTCTACTCTTTTTATGCTCTCTATGTATCCAAAGAGGTGAGCCCCTCCCTGAGGGCAATTTTGGTCAGCTCCGCAACACTTTTAGCATTTAATTTTCTCATAATCTGCTGTCGATGGGTTTCAACCGTTTTGACGCTCACGTGTATATGGGCGGCAATATCCTTGGTTTTTAGTCCTTCTGCAATCAACTGAAGGACCTCTCTTTCTCTGGCGGTTAACAGGGAGGACGGGGAGGAGTCGCTGCTTTCAAGTATATTTGCATAATCTTTCATGACCGTGTCTGCAATTTTCGGGCTCATGTAATTTTGGTTAGCGATAACTGCGGAAATGGCGGAAACCAGCGCATCAAATGCGCAGTTTTTCAGCAGATAGCCTGATACACCGGCTTTTAACATTCCTACCACATACCGTTTGTCCGAATACATGGAAAGAGCAATGATCTTTGTGTCCGGCAACTCAGCGATGATCTGCCGGGTAGCCTCTATTCCATTTAATTCAGGCATGTTAATGTCCATTACAATTACATCGGGATGGAGTTCCTGCGCCAGTCGGACAGCCTTACGACCATTATCCGCTTCACCGATAACGATCATGTTCTTCTGGCCTTCAAGCAGTGCTTTCAAGCCGTCTCTGGTGATTTTGTGATCATCTGCAAGCAGAATTTTTATATCCATCCGTTTATTCCTATTCTATTGTTTAATATCTTGATTTGCGTTTTTGGCAGTCATGGGTGATATAATGGAAACGCTGGACCCATTATCCGGGTCTGATTTTATTTCCATTCGCCCGCCCTGATGCTTTAGCCGTTCCTGTATTGAAAAAATTCCAAAGCCGCCTTTTTTAACATCTTTTTCTTTTTTGGTAGCTTCAAAACCGACACCGTTGTCATGAATCACAATGCGGACAAAATCATTTTCCTTTGATATGGAAACGCTGACATGTGTTGCCCGGGCATGCTTGACAACGTTATGCATAAGTTCCCGGGTGGCCTGGAACAGGATGATTCGCAGACTTTCATCAATCGTTTTATGCGTGTCATCATCAATAAATTCCACTGTGATGTCATGCTGCTTCTGTGTCTGTTCGGTCAGCCAGTCAAGGGCTGCTTCGAGTCCCAGATCATACAGTATGGGGGGACTCAACTCAAATGTCAAGGTCTGGGTGTCGGCAATGGACTGGTCAATCAGTGAATGAATTTCATCTATATGAGCTGAAGCCTTTGAAGTTGATACGGAATCCTTGAGCAGGCGGAGCCTCATAGAGGCATTCGCCAGTGCATGTCCGATGCGGTCGTGCAGATCACTCGCGATTCTCCGGCGTTCACGTTCCTCTGCCAGCGACAGTTCTGTAGATAGTGATCTTAGCTGAGCCTGATAGCGCAAAGATTCATCTTCGCGTTTTTCGGAAATTTCACGAAGTTCTTTTTCATTTTGAATAACACTTTCATAAAGTCGGGAATTTTCCAGTGAAATGGCTGCCTGGGAAGCCAGTAAGCTTAGTATTTTGATCCTTTCCGGTGTAAACACAGCAGGAGTTATGTCGTTTTCAAGATATAACAGGGCCACCATCTGTGAATGCCTGATAACCGGGAGACATAAAACGGATTTAGGCTGGAATTTCAGGGTATAAGGATGCCGGATAAAGTCCCCTTCACAGCCGGCATCATCCAGTACCATATAACTCCGGGTTCGTTTTACATAATTTAACACCGGGTTAAAGAGTTCTATCCGGCTGTCGGCGGGCAGGGATTTGTATACAATGGTTTCTTCATAGTCAATGTTGTTCTGCGCTTCGAGATACATCCGGTCGGATTTGATTGTCAGAAACTGCACTTTTCGAGCCCCGGCGTTTTCCATAACAATTTTCATCAGGCTTTTCAGCAGATCTTCTAAAACAATCTCCGTTGAAATTGTCTGCAGGGCATTGACAATGGTGTTATAATCAAGATGCTGACCGACCGGAAATGACTTTGCCGGGGGATTCATTGTCAGGAGCGATGTAAAGTTTTTTTCAAGAAGCGCCACTTTGGTTTTGGCTCCCCAATGATGGTAGCTTTGCCTGGCTTTATCCATAAATGTTTTGGCAATATCATCAAAGCCTCTTGAAATGTAAAACTTTGCCGCCGCTTCATTAGCAATGGCATGGTTTTGCGTAAAGCCATTGGCATTTGCAGACCGGATGGCCCGGTGATAAAAAGTAATTGCCTGCCGGTCCTGTCCGGTTATACGGGCGTGTTCCGCCTCGACCAGTAAATATTTATCTTCAAAATTCTCAGGGCACTGATGGGCCAGCTGTTTTAATCGATTGCAGAAGATGAGGATCTGTCGGTGATACAGGCTCTGTTTCAGGGTGGATGAAGAAGGATAAAGCGCTACCAAAACCAGGCAGTGGTAGAAGTAATACTCCGGAATAATGATGGTTCCCATATGATAATGTCGCAGCGCCGCGCAATTTTTAGCCTCCTTGAGCGCACCGTCATAGTCCTCCATGATATATAGAAGGCGCAGTTTGATCAAATGATGCCGGCATAAAATAATTTTAATGTCATCGGTTTGCATATCCTTGATATGCCGGGTTTCGGAAAATTGTTCATCGTTTAAACTGTGAATATGAACTGTTTTTCCTTTAAAGCATTTGATGAACTGAATGACGGAGATCAGATAATTTAACGCCCCGATATCATGGGTTTGTTCAACGAATTCGTAAAAGCGATCGCATTCTTCCAAAATTTCATCCAGGGTCTTCCCGCCAGCGAACATAGAGAAGATCAGTGACTGAATATGGTAAACCGCATAATTTAAATCCCCTGTTTCACGAGCGGATTTCAGCCCTTCACGGTTTAATGCAATGACTTGATTGACCGGCCGGGACCATATGGTAATAGCATTGGCGAAATATAATAATACCTTGGCGGTCATTTGCGGCCCGCCGAATTTATTTTTTGCCTTCAGCGCCAGCTCTCCGTATTGATAACCGGTGTTATAGTCCTTGAATATAGCGCAAAGGGCTGCGCCATAGATTACATAAGCAAAGGGGGAAACAGTGGAGTTGCCATGCCTGATGGCCATTTTGAAAATATTCAGCGCCAGGTACGATGCTAAATAAGGCTGGCAGAAATAGGCGGATAAACTCAGGTTCATCATCATTTCCAGGGTCAGTAAAAGACGGGAATCTGTTATTTCAGGGAGTTCAAGTAAATCGTCAATCTCTTTATTATGAAGCCTGATTTTTAAGGTCATCAGGTTGTGCAATACATCGAGTTTGCCCACTCGTTTAGGCAGTTTGACATTAAGAAGCCGCAGTCCGGTCGAGCCGATCTTTAATGCGTCTTCATGTTTTGCAAGGCTGGCCAGCATGATCATTTTCTGGTTGTACATTGCGGCCTTATCCTCATTGGAATCGGCCCGGTCCAGCAGGACTTGGAACAGTTTCTCCGCATCATCGAAATTATGCAGAAGATATTCACATTCCATCCGGTATTTTTTGATGTCAAAAATCAGGGTATAGTTTTCAATCCAGGCAGCATCAGTTAAAAATTTTTCCCCAGTTTTTAAATAGTTGAGGGCCTGACGATAGGCGGCGGCATCCTTGGCTCTTTTCCCGGCCATGAGGTTGAGCCGTGCCAGCTGCTGAGCATCGGTGTTTTTTCCCAGCTGATTTTTTCCCTGGTTGAAATGATGTACAATGGAAAAAATCCGGCTGGGCAGATCCCTGGGATCCGTATTCTGTAAAATCAGTTTTCCGATCTGAAGATGGATTGAGTTCTTCAGCTCTTCCGGTGCTTGAGCGTAAACAGTCAGTCTGACCTTATCATGTAAAAAATCAAAAGTCATATCATCGGTTGGGTTTATGGGCGACTTTGGATGGTCCGTCTTTAGGCTGTTTTGGACTTGAATTTGAGTTAATAATTTTTCCATCCGTCGGTAGTCATCACCCTTTGGCAGAATTAATCCAAGCGCGATTGCTTCTCTCAAGTCCGTTATAACCGCCCGGGCAGGTTTTTCGGCAACCATTGACAGCAATGACAGAGAAAAAGAATTGCCGATGCAGGACGCCAGCTGGAGAGTGTGCCGTGAATAAGCCCCCAGCTTCGATATCTTGGCTGCCATAAAATCAACTACATTATCGGTGATTCTTTGAGCTGTTATTCGTTCAATATCCCACTGCCAGCGGCCGTTTTCATAGTCGTATGCAAAAAAACCTTCCTTTTTCATTTTTTCCAGAAACCGCCTGATAAAAAATGGATTCCCCCGGGTTTTATCGTGGACTATTTGTGCCAGCAGTTTTACCTGGTTTGTGCCAGTCCGGAGCGTATCCGAAAGGAAATGACAGACATCAGCTTCATTGATCGGTTTTAAAGTAATGGTTTGAACCGGCACGCCTTTGTGCTCAATTAACTCAATGGAATCAAATAAAGGATGCGTGTTGCTGATTTCGTTATTGCGGTACGCGCCAATGAAATAAAAGTTTCGTGTTCCAGTGCCGGTAAATAAATATTCCATCAGTTTCAGGCCGGCCGTATCCGCCCATTGCATGTTATCGATAAAAAGTGTCAGCGGATGTTCATTTGAGGCAAGCACCTGTAGAAATTTTTCAAAAGCCATATGAAACCGGTTTTGGGCATCTTTCGGTGAAAGTTCCGGCACAGGGGGGTGTTGGCCGATAATGAATTCAATTTCCGGGAGAACATCGATGATCACCCTGGCATTTGTACCCAGGGCGTCAATTAGTTGATATCGCCAGTCGGTAATCCTGTCGGCCGGTTCCGTCAGAATCTGTTTGATGATCTCCTGGAATGCTTGAATCAGGCCGCTGTAGGGGATCTCCTGCTGAAGCTGATCATATTGTCCGGATATAAAAACTCCCTTTTTTTTGACGACATATTTCTGGATTTCTTCAACAACCCGTGATTTCCCAATGCCTGAATAACCGGCGATCATGGATATGCCGATATTGTTTTCCTTCACCCGGTTGAACTCATCAATCAGCATAGCCACTTCAACTTCCCTGCCGTACATTTTTTCCGGAAATCGAAACTGCTCGGATATGTCATGCCGCGCGACCTGAAACGTGGGAAATGGTTTTTGAGTGCCGCTCTGTTTCAGGCAGTGAAGCAGATCTGATTTAATCCCATAAGCGCTTTGATAACGTTGATCCGGGGATTTTGACAACAGTTTCATGAGGATGTTTGACAGGGGCTCACCGATTTCTTTTTGGATTTTTATAGGTATTTCCGGATGTTTAGCCATATGGGCGTGAATCAATTCCATGGGATTGCCGCCGGTAAAGGGTGGTGTGCCGGTGAGCAGTTCATAAAAGATGATACCCATTGAATAAAAATCGGTTCGGTAATCGATTTCACAATTCATCCGGCCGGTCTGCTCCGGGGAAATATATGGCAGATGCTCATTGGATATGGTGACACGGCCGCTATTTTCAGAAGTTAGCGCTACCGGAGAAAGGACGGAGTACATTCCGAACGCAAAGTCATTGATACGGATATGATTTTTTGTCGGGTCAATCGTAATGTTGGTGCTCGTCAGTCCGTTATGGGCCAGGCCGACTTTATGCAGGTCATTGATCGCCGTTACGACCTGAACGGCGATTTGGATAAATTGATCAGAATTTAAGGGACCGGTTTTTACTAAATATTCTGTTAACGAAACCCCGGCGAATTCTTCTATGGTAAAGGCAATACCAGCTGATGATGCCTCTGAAATTTTTTCAATGGCATACACGCGGACGATGTGATGGGAAATTAATTTTTTCAGGGGTAAAAAATATTGATAAATTTTGTCGGATAAGCCTTTGATCTTTGGGTCGACAGGTAGAAAAAGGATTTTTACCTTGCTGGAGGACTGAATATGACAGGCGGAATAAATTTTAACCCCGCTTTTTGAGGGGAGTTCAAGGAGAATTTCGTAACCGTCCAGATTAAACATTCATATACGATTCCGCTTAAAAGATGAGTTATTTGACAATTTGTTTTTTTAGGACCATTTTACATCCAGATGGTTTTGCAGGATATCATTATTAATAATATACCGAAGAAATAAAACATCCTCCTCCCCCACCACTTCCACTGTTGTTGCTGTCATTTTTAAATGTAACGGAAATGGTGTGGTCAGAGGATAAATTGTTGAATGTATACTGGCCAACCACCCCCTGAGAGACACCGTCTACGGTTACACCTAAAATATGATACCCTGAATTTGGTGAAAAGGTAAACACCTCATTTGAATTATCAAACGCGGGAATGTCGCCGGCCGGAGAAATCGTTCCGCCGGTTCCGGCAGATGCGCTAATTTTATATGCCGTGACCATGTCGGATGGGTTCCGATAAATAGCCAGTGTTGTCGCCGGGTCACCGATCAGGTTCAAAGAGGTTAAAATTTTGTCTGATGCACCGGAATAATAGGCATCGATTTTTGACTGGGTGGTAATGGCTCCCACCCGGTTTTCTTTTTCAAAAAATATTTTTTCAAAAATAAATCGGCTTAAAAATTCATGCTCCCACTGGTGGGACAGCCCGCTGGGTGCAAAACAAGCAATCGCGCCGGTTTCCGGTGTCATGACCCATTCTTCGGCAAGACTATAATCAAAAGATTGAGAAAAATAACCGTTTAAGCAGTCCAGTGCGATGAGAAAGGTCAGGTTGCCGGGGTTTTGCAGATCGTCTACATCACCCGGTTCAATGATAAAGTTCCCGCCGCCATAGGGCTCCGCACCCCAGCGGATCACATCTCCATGCCCCACAAAATTGGTGATTAACATCCCCTGGTCGATAAAGGACAGAATATTTCTTGTCACATCTTCTAGTGCATTATAAAGCCGGGCATAAATTTTAATGGCGGTAAAGTCAGATGTTAGGTATGTGGCAAGCTCATCGTTTAAATCTTCAAACTGAGAGTCGTCGTCATCTGCAACAAACAGGACCTGATCCGGCGTATAGTTTTTAGCCGTCTCATACCGGATAATTTTATTTGAAATTTTTGCAAGGGTATCACTCGTATTTCCTGAGATTCTGCCGATATACATGTCCGGCACCGGACTGTTGTCATCAAAACAGACAAATTTGTTATCAGAAGGTGTTAAGCCCAGTTCTAAAGTCGCACTTAACTGAACCGGAACAATATTTTGCTTCCCGGTTCCAAAATAGTCCCGGTAATCAAGATTGGAATCCCCGGCAAGTAGAATATACTGCGGCGCAGGAGACGTCCAGTTTTCATACGCGTATTTTAAAAAATCGTGAACGGCTGACGGGTCGAAAAATCCAAATGAAAACACATCATAAATATCTTCGATGTCCACCATTGCAACGCGAAATCCCTGGCGCCTCCGCAGTTCACATAGTTTTTCCAGGCCCGGCATCAGGTCTTGACCCGTAATCAGGATATAGTCGGCTTCATTTGATACTTTTTTTAAGCTAAACGGGGGCTTGTATGCCATTTGATCGAATTGATTGAAGGTATCCGTGCTGAGGGCGATATATCTTTTTTCACCGCCCGGATGTTTAAACCGGGCGGTATAGCGGCTTGAATCCGATGACACGTCAATACCGGAGACCCTTTTGACGTTAGAAGGGTCCGTGATGTCAAAGATCCGGATATGACTGTTCGTAAATCCGGCAACACTGACCGGAACAGGCGCACTTTGGTTGAGAGAAAATGTCAGCCGGTTGCCGGACGTATTCAGTCGCCGGAAATAATGAATTTCAATGGTATTAAAATAAAATATATCGCCAATGTCGCTGTCGGAGACGATGGTCAGGCGGTTGGCGGATGCCTGCAAAAGGGAATTGCTGATCAGCATATCCTGCGCGCTGAAACTGTTCCCGGACCATGTCAGGGTTCCGATATCCTTTCCATTGAGCGTAATAACCGCCTGGTGGGGGGTATTGCTGGCGCCCTGAAAAGATAATGTCACAACGGCTTCTTCGGAAGTGCCGACAGGCGAGGGGAGATCAAAGGTGTAGGCGGACGATTGGGGGGCGGTGAATTTATCCCAGAACCAGTAATCGGCACTCGGGGCATTGGGCGTCTGGGTCCATAAGAGATGGTTTTCTTCGATCACACGGGCATCAATAAATGTTTCAAGACCCGGCGCGGTTTCCGTGACCGTTCCGTTTGTCCATATCATCCGCTTGCCCGGGCTGCCATTCCAGTAAAGCCAGTACACATCGGTTCCGGTAAACCGATTGTCAATACCGGTTGCATAAAATTCGATAAAATCGCCGGAGTCCATGGCTGTTCCGGCCGATGATACCAGAATGGGAATATCCGCATTTTGATGAAACATCCTAAACGTGCCGGGATTGATATTGGCTGGATTCACTTTCGCATTGGAGAAGTCATATCCGTAAATGCGGTAAATGCCTTCCTGAGATATGTCAATTTTCAGGCCCCCGCGGTCAGGACGGGAATCTTCGTCGGCTGTGATGCCGGTGTTCGCCATGCAAAGTATCAGAATCAGCGCAATGGCGGCGAATTTTCGAAAAAAGAAGAACATCTTTAAATATAAATAATTGATTCCCAATGGATTTGATGCTCCGTTGAGTTGGTTAATGGATGGAGGAAAATTGCTGTTCCCCAATCGGTATCGCGATTGTTTGTGTATAAATTCATTAAGATTAATCCAAATGATGGAAATATTTCCAGAAGGGAATAGCTTTGATTCCCTCGATGGTTGCTTCCTGGTTGTATGTAATGATGGTTTTTGAAATGGTTTTATGATAGTTGTCCATCTTTTTTAATGCGCCGGCTTCTCTTTTTTTGTTTTGATCGGTAAGTTCATAACAGGCCTGGACCGCTTCCAGTGTGTTATCTTTATTTTTGATGATAAAATCACACTCAAAGCCTTTATTGTAGAAATACAATTCTCTTCCGGCTTTGGAAAATTCGCTGAATACCAAATTTTCCATTAGCGTGCCGCTGTTTGATGAAAACTGGAAGGAGAGATTGAGAAACCCGTTATCAATCAAGTACGGCTTTTTTTTATTGCTCTGCTGTTCTTTCAAAGACCAGGAAAATCGTTTTAATTCAGATAGCAGGTATGCCTGTTGTAAATATTGAACAAACTCTTTTGCGCTTTTATCATGAATACCGGTGGCTTTTGCCAGCGAACTGTAAGAAAAGGGTGAGGCAATATTTGAAATCAGATAAAAGCTTAACTCTTTGAAACTTTTTATATCCCGGATATGATTATTTGAAACACAGTCTTTTAAGAGGATGGTATCATAATAAGATGAAAGGATATCCCGCTTGAGTTCCTCATCACTATCAATAATTTCCACAAAAGAGCCGTATTTTAGCATAGAGTCGACAATGGCCAGAGCCTCGGCCTTGTTTTGAACAAGTTGCATATAAGATGTTATGCCATTGATTTTTAACAGCTCTGAAAAGCTTAAAGGGTTTACCCTGTTGGAAAGATACCGGCCTGTCAGCAGGGTGGCGAATTCCCCATTCAGGAGAGAAGAATTTGAACCGGTGATAAATATTTTTTTAAACACTTCGTTGTCATAGACTGTTTTAACGTATTTTTCCCAGCGTGTTATTGCCTGGACTTCATCTAGAAAAAGATATCTGACTTTTTTCCCGGTTAATTTTTCAGCTGTTTCCACTATCTCATAAAGTTTTTCAGGCATTTTGTTAAATTTTATGAAAAAGGGGTCTTCAAGATTTATGTTCAGGATTTCCACAGGATCGACGGATTTCATCAAATCATTGATAAGCAGCTTGAATAATGTTGACTTTCCACTTCTCCGGATTCCCTGTAATACCTGGATGTGTTTAACTGGTAAATTCTTAAACAGG